>NZ_RZPW01000164.1:0-9545 GCF_003998455.1 Mesorhizobium sp. M7A.F.Ca.CA.001.08.2.1
GAGGTTTGGTGATGCTGCCGCCGGGAACGGCGTTGTCAAAAAGTCCCATCGTGGATCCTCCATAGCGACCAAGGCCCGACCCCTCCTCAACAATGAAGCATTCGGGCGGAATTTCAAGCTGGCTTGAGGTTTTGACAATCATATGAAAATGTTCGGCTGGCGAGGGGATGGAGAGGAAAAAATGGGTATCATCAGCTGGATCATTCTCGGCGTGGTCGCCGGCTTCATAGGCAGCAAGATCGTCAACAAGACCGGCCAGGGTGTCATAATGGATATCGTGCTGGGCATCGTCGGCGCCATTGTCGGTGGGCTGATCTTCAGTGCCTTCGGCGCATCTGGCGTCACCGGTCTCAACATCTACAGCCTGATCGTTGCCGTCATCGGGGCGGTGGTTGTTCTGTGGGCCTACCATCAGTTCAGCGCAAGGCGGACGCTTTAGGCGCCTGCGGATCGTCTGAGGTTTCGAGTTTCTGAAGGCAAGACCGGCTTCAGGCCGGTGTGCCCGGCTGTGGCTTGCCTATGGCATCGGGGCGGCGAAAACAAAGATCGGCGTTCCCGCAATGAAACGAGGCTAGGCGACGACGGCCAACCGGCGCTGGCGCTGATCCAGCGACACGATGGTCAGCCCGCTGCCGACGACCAGCAGGATGCCACAGATCGCCAATGTGTTGGGGAATTGCCCGAATACCAGCAGGCCCGAAATGACCGCCCAGACGGTGAAGCAATAGTAGAACGGCGCCACGGCGCTGGTCGGTCCGACGCGATAGGCCATGAAGATGAAGAAGTGGCCGAAGATCAGGAAGAATCCAGCACCTGCCATCAGCAGCAGGTGATGCGCCCCGGGCATGACCCAGCGCTCGGAAACAAGATGCGCGGCGCCGGCGCCGATCAGCACCACCACGACGGCGGAAATCGCCACGATCATCCCCGGCACCTCGGCCGAGACCCGCCGGCCGGCTAGGTCGCGCGCCGCTGCAAGGGCTGCGTTGCCGAGCGCCAGCAGGGCATAGACCGAAATGCCTTGCATGGTCGGCTGCGCCACCATCAGCGCGCCGACGAAGCCGAGCCCGATCAGCGCCATGCGCCGGCCGCCGATCCGCTCGCCAAACAGGATCGAGGAGCCAACCAGCATCAAGAGCGGCGTGATCTGGCCGAGCGCGGTGGAATCGGCGATCTGCATGTTGGCGAGCGCGACCACATAGCAAAGGATCGCCGCCAGCTCGAGCACGTTCCGGCTCAGGACGCGCTTGTCGAAGATCAGCGGGATCTGCTTGCCGTAGCCCAGCGCGAACAGCAGCGGGAAGCCCCAGAGGGCCGCCGCGGCACCCCGCAGAAACAGCACCTCATAAGACGGCAGGCCCGCCGTCGCGAGCTTCATCATTGTATCGTTGACGAGATACGACCCCGTCGAGACGATCATGAACAGCGGGCCGCGGACAGAGGCAGGAATGAAATGCATCCGGCCACAAGATCAGAGGCGGATGGCGGCGGCAATGGTCCATGGCCTGGCCATGATTCAGACAGGGCCGGGCAAGCAGGCCGGCGCTTTCGCGGCCTCGATCGGTCGGCCGCTACCCCTTCATTTTGCCCGGAGCCTTCCTATATCAGCGCCACATCCCCGCAATCGGATCGATGGTTCGGACTGAGTGAGACGGCACCCGGCCAAAAGACGCTTGTGTTTTTTGGCCTTTGTCGCTAATCGCCCCGCATTCGACTGAACTGAAGGTCTTCGACCGAACTGAAGATCCGGGCCGTCCAAGGAAAGAGACAATGGCCAAAGGTAAATTCGAGCGTAACAAGCCTCACGTGAACATCGGCACGATTGGCCACGTCGACCATGGCAAGACGTCGCTGACGGCGGCGATCACCAAGTATTTTGGCGAATACAAGCGCTACGACCAGATCGACGCTGCCCCTGAAGAGAAGGCGCGCGGCATCACGATCTCGACGGCTCACGTCGAATACGAGACGGCCAACCGCCACTACGCTCACGTCGACTGCCCCGGCCACGCCGACTATGTGAAGAACATGATCACCGGCGCCGCGCAGATGGACGGCGCGATCCTGGTCGTGTCGGCTGCCGACGGCCCGATGCCGCAGACCCGCGAGCACATCCTGCTGGCCCGTCAGGTCGGCGTGCCGTCGATCGTGGTGTTCCTGAACAAGGTCGACCAGGTCGACGACGCCGAGCTGCTCGAACTGGTCGAGCTCGAGGTTCGCGAGCTTCTGACCAAGAACGAATTCCCCGGCGACGACATTCCGATCGTCAAGGGTTCGGCTCTGGCTGCTCTCGAAGACTCGGACAAGAAGATCGGTGAAGACGCGATCCGCGAGCTGATGGCTGCGGTCGATGCCTACATCCCGACGCCGGTCCGTCCGCTCGACAAGCCGTTCCTGATGCCGATCGAAGACGTGTTCTCGATCTCGGGCCGCGGCACGGTCGTGACCGGCCGCGTCGAGCGCGGCGTGGTCAAGGTCGGCGAGGAACTCGAAATCATCGGCATCCGTCCGACGACCAAGACGACCTGCACGGGCGTGGAAATGTTCCGCAAGCTGCTCGATCAGGGCCAGGCTGGCGACAACATCGGCGCGCTGCTGCGCGGCGTTGATCGTGAAGGTGTCGAGCGCGGCCAGGTTCTGGCCAAGCCAGGCACGGTGAAGCCGCACAAGAAGTTCGTGGCCGAAGCCTACATCCTGACCAAGGACGAAGGAGGCCGTCACACGCCGTTCTTTACCAACTACCGTCCGCAGTTCTACTTCCGCACGACCGACGTGACCGGCATCGTGTCGCTGCCGGAAGGCACCGAGATGGTGATGCCGGGCGACAACATCACGGTCGATGTCGAGCTGATCGTGCCGATCGCCATGGAAGAGAAGCTGCGCTTCGCTATCCGTGAAGGCGGCCGCACCGTCGGTGCCGGCATCGTCGTCACCATCAAAGAGTAATTTGGACTTAAACCGATCTGTCGCGGGCGCGGGAGTTGCCCGCGCCGCGCCAGAACAAGGAAGTGACGCATGAACGGACAGAATATCCGCATCCGCCTTAAGGCGTTTGACCACCGCGTGCTCGACGCCTCGACGAAGGAAATCGTGTCGACGGCCAAGCGTACCGGTGCAAACGTCCGCGGCCCCATTCCGCTGCCGACGCGGATCGAAAAGTTCACGGTCAACCGGTCGCCTCACGTCGACAAGAAGAGCCGCGAGCAGTTCGAGATGCGCACGCACAAGCGTCTGCTCGACATCGTCGATCCGACCCCGCAGACGGTCGATGCTTTGATGAAGCTCGATCTGGCCGCCGGCGTCGACGTCGAGATCAAGCTCTAAGGGAATGAGAGCGCGGTAAGGGGCGGTGCCCCTGGCCCGGAACTCTAAAGGAATTGAACCGATGCGTTCAGGTGTGATTGCAAAGAAGGTGGGAATGACCCGCATCTATAACGATGCCGGGGAACATGTTCCCGTCACCGTTCTCCTGATGGAGAACTGCCAGGTCGTGGCCCAGCGCACGCAAGAGAAGAATGGCTACACCGCCGTTCAGCTCGGCGTTGGCCTTGCCAAGGTGAAGAACACGTCGAAGGCGATGCGCGGCCATTTCGCGACCGCTTCCGTCGAGCCGAAGGCGAAGGTCGCCGAGTTCCGCGTCTCCGCCGACAACATGATCGATGTCGGCGCCGAGATCACCGTCGAGCACTTCGTCGCCGGCCAGAAGGTCGATGTGACGGGCACGACGATCGGCAAGGGCTTTCAGGGCGTCATCAAGCGCCACCACATGGGCGGTGGCCGTGCAACGCACGGTAACTCGGTTTCGCACCGTACGCACGGTTCGACCGGCCAGCGCCAGGACCCGGGCAAGGTGTTCAAGGGCAAGCATATGGCTGGCCACATGGGCGACACCCGCGTCACCACGCAGAATGTCGAGATCGTGTCGACCGACGCCGACCGCGGCCTGATCCTGATCCGCGGTGCGGTTCCCGGATCGAAGGGCGCCTGGATCCTGGTCCGCGATGCGGCCAAGGTGGCACTGCCGGCCAATGCGCCGAAGCCTGCCGCGATCCGCGCCGTTGCTGCCGAAAGTGGCGCCAAGAACGAGGCTCCGGCCACAGAGGGAGCGGAATAATGGATCTCAAGATCACAACGCTGGGCGGCAAGGACGCCGGCAAGGTGGAACTCTCCGACGAGATTTTCGGCCTTGATCCGCGCGAAGACATCCTGCAGCGCGTCGTGCGCTGGCAGCTTGCCAAGAAGCAGCAGGGCACGCACAAGACCAAGGGTCGCGCCGAGATCGCGCGCACCGGCGCCAAGATGTACAAGCAGAAGGGTACGGGCCGCGCCCGTCACCATTCGGCACGCGCTCCGCAGTTCCGCGGCGGCGGCAAGGCCCACGGCCCGGTCGTTCGCAGCCACGAGCACGAACTGCCGAAGAAGGTTCGCGCTCTTGGCCTCAAGCATGCTCTCTCGGCCAAGGCCAAGAGCGCGTCGATCATCATCATCGACGAACTGAAGCTGACCGAGGCCAAGACGAAGGCGCTGATCGCGAATTTCGCGACGCTGGGCCTGACCAATGCTTTGCTGATCGGCGGCGCCGAGCTTGACAAGAACTTCAAGCTGGCGGCGACGAACATCCCCAACATCGACGTGCTGCCTATCCAGGGCATCAACGTCTACGACATTCTGCGCCGCGGCACGCTGGTCCTTTCGAAGGCCGCCGTCGAGGCTCTCGAGGAGCGTTTTAAATGACCGACCTTCGTCATTACGACGTGATCGTCTCGCCGGCGATCACCGAAAAGTCGACCATGGCCTCCGAGCAGAACAAGGTCGTCTTCAACGTCGCCAAGAAGGCGTCGAAGCCGGAAATCAAGGCCGCCGTCGAAGCGCTGTTCGGCGTCAAGGTGATGGCCGTGAACACGCTTGTCCGCAAGGGCAAGATCAAGCGCTTCCGTGGCACGGTTGGCCGCCAGAGCGACGTCAAGAAGGCGGTTGTGACGCTGGCCGATGGCCAGTCGATCGACGTCGCGACGGGTCTCTGAGCAAGGCCGCGAGGACAGAACAATGGCACTGAAAAAATTCAACCCGGTAACGCCCAGCACCCGTCAGCTGGTCATCGTCGACCGCTCGGGCCTCTACAAGGGCAAGCCCGTCAAGGGTCTGACCGAAGGCCTGACCAAGTCGGGCGGCCGCAACAATCACGGTCGCATCACCGCCCGCTTCATCGGCGGTGGTCACAAGCGTTCGTACCGCATCATCGACTTCAAGCGCCGCAAGTTCGACGTCGTCGGCACGGTCGAGCGCATTGAGTACGATCCGAACCGCACCGCCTTCATCGCGCTGATCAAGTATGACGATGGCGAGCTGTCCTACATCATCGCTCCGCAGCGTCTGGCTCCCGGCGACAAGATCGTGTCCGGTGAATCGGTCGACGTGAAGCCGGGCAATGCGATGCCGCTGGCTTCGATGCCGGTCGGCACCATCGTCCACAACATCGAGCTGAAGCCGGGCAAGGGCGCTCAGGTCGCCCGTTCGGCAGGTGGTTACGGTCAGCTGGTCGGTCGTGACCAGGGCATGGCGATCCTGCGCCTCAATTCGGGCGAGCAGCGTGTCGTTCACGGCTCCTGCATGGCCACTGTTGGCGCCGTGTCCAATCCGGACCACGGCAACATCAATGACGGCAAGGCCGGTCGCACGGTCTGGCGTGGCAAGCGCCCGCACAATCGCGGCGTGACCATGAACCCGGTCGACCATCCGCACGGCGGCGGCGAAGGCCGCACATCGGGTGGCCGCCATCCGGTTTCGCCCTGGGGCAAGCCGACCAAGGGCAAGAAGACGCGGTCCAACAAGGCGACCGACAAGTTCATCCTGCGCTCGCGCCATCAGCGCAAGAGCTAAGAAGAGGTAACGCCAAGTGACTCGTTCGATTTGGAAAGGCCCCTTCATTGACGGCTACCTTCTCAAGAAGGTGGACAAGGTTCGTGAAGGTGGTCGCAATGAGGTGATCAAGATGTGGAGCCGTCGCTCCACCATCCTGCCGCAGTTCGTCGGCTTCACCTTCGGTGTCTACAACGGCCAGAAGCATGTTCCCGTCTCGGTGAACGAGGACATGGTCGGTCACAAGTTCGGTGAATTCGCTCCGACCCGGACCTATTACGGTCACGGCGCGGATAAGAAGGCGAAGAGGAAATAATCATGGGCAAGGCCAAAGCTCCGCGCAGGCTTGCTGATAACGAAGCGCGCGCCGTATTGCGCACGATCCGTATCAGCCCGCAGAAGCTGAACCTGGTTGCCGCGCTGATCCGCGGCAAGAAGGTCGCGACAGCGCTTTCCGATCTCGAATTCTCGGCCAAGCGGATTTCCGGCACGGTCAAGAAGACGCTGGAATCGGCAATCGCCAACGCGGAAAACAACCACGACCTGGATGTCGATGCACTGATCGTGGCGGAAGCCTATGTCGGCAAGTCGATCGTCATGAAGCGGTTCCATGCCCGTGGCCGCGGTCGCGCCAGCCGTATCGAGAAGCCGTTCTCGCACCTCACGATCGTCGTTCGTGAAGTCGAAGAAAAAGGGGAGGCCGCATAATGGGCCAGAAAGTCAATCCGATCGGTCTTCGCCTCGGCATCAACCGCACCTGGGATTCGCGCTGGTTCGCGAACACCGGCGAGTACGGCAAGCTGCTGCATGAGGACATCAAGATCCGCAAGTATCTCGAGAAGGAGCTCAAGCAGGCTGCCATCTCGAAGGTCGTGATCGAGCGTCCGCACAAGAAGTGCCGCGTCACCATCCATGCCGCGCGCCCGGGTCTGATCATCGGCAAGAAGGGCGCCGACATCGAGAAGCTTCGCAAGAAGCTGATGGAGATGACGAAGTCCGAGACGCACCTCAACATCGTTGAAGTGCGCAAGCCGGAGATCGACGCGACCCTGGTCGCCCAGTCGATCGCCCAGCAGCTCGAGCGTCGTATCGCGTTCCGCCGCGCCATGAAGCGTGCCGTTCAGTCGGCGATGCGCCTCGGTGCCGAAGGCATCCGCATCAACTGCGCCGGCCGCCTCGGCGGCGCCGAGATCGCGCGCATGGAATGGTATCGCGAAGGCCGCGTGCCGCTGCATACGCTGCGTGCGGACGTCGACTACGGTACGGCCGAAGCGCACACGGCTTATGGCATCTGCGGCGTCAAGGTCTGGGTGTTCAAGGGCGAGATCCTTGAGCATGACCCGATGGCTTCGGAGCGTCGGGCCAGCGAAAGCGATGCAGCGCATGGCGGTGGTGGTGATCGCGAACGCGGTCGTCGTCGCGAAAACGCCTGAGACATTTAGGAATTTGGAGTTAGAACGATGCTGCAGCCAAAGCGCACAAAGTTCCGCAAGCAGTTCAAGGGCCGTATCCATGGTACCGCAAAGGGCGGCACCAACCTGGATTTCGGTGGTTTCGGGCTGAAGGCGCTTGAGCCGAACCGCGTCACCGCACGTGAGATCGAGGCGGCCCGCCGCGCGATCACCCGTGAAATGAAGCGCGCTGGTCGCGTCTGGATCCGTATTTTCCCGGACGTGCCGGTCACTTCGAAGCCGACCGAAGTCCGCATGGGTAAGGGCAAGGGCGCGGTCGATTACTGGGCGGCGCGCGTCAAGCCAGGCCGCATCATGTTCGAGATCGACGGCGTCAATGAAGAAACCGCCCGTGAGGCACTGCGTCTCGGCGCGGCCAAGCTCTCGGTCAAGACGCGCTTCGTGCAGCGCATCGCAGAATAAGGACGGGCTGATCATGAAAGCCGAAGACATCCGGACCAAGACCCAGGACCAGCTGACCGACGACCTGGCCAGCCTGAAGAAGGAGCAGTTCAACCTGCGCTTCCAGAAGGCCACCGGCCAGCTCGAGAAGACCGCGCGCGTGAGACAGGTTCGTAAGGACATTGCGCGTATCAAGACCATCGCTGCGGAAAAGTCCGCGGCTAAGAAGGCTTAAGGACGAAAACCATGCCAAAGCGCATTCTGCAGGGCACCGTCGTCAGCGACAAGAACGAGAAGACGGTTGTCGTCAAGGTCGAACGGCGCTTCACGCATCCCGTGATGAAGAAGACCGTGCGCATGACCAAGAAGTACAAGGCGCACGACGAGAACAACGCCCACAAGGTTGGCGATCAGGTGTTCATCCAGGAATCGAAGCCGATTTCCAAGGACAAGCGCTGGATCGTCGTGTCTTCGGACCAAGCCTGACCTCGGGCGTAAACAACGAATTTTGGACAGACCGGGGAGGGGCTTTGAGCCCATCCCGTTAGAAGAGAAGAAGGCGGCCAGTCATGATTCAGATGCAAACAAACCTCGACGTCGCGGATAATTCCGGCGCCCGTCGTGTCATGTGCATCAAGGTGCTGGGCGGCTCGAAGCGGAAATACGCTTCCGTGGGCGACATCATCGTGGTGTCGATCAAGGAAGCCATTCCGCGCGGCCGCGTGAAGAAGGGCGATGTGATGAAGGCGGTCGTGGTTCGCACGGCCAAGGACATTCGCCGCCCGGACGGCAGCGTGATCCGTTTCGACAAGAACGCGGCCGTTCTCGTCGACAACAAGAAAGAGCCGATCGGCACGCGTATCTTCGGACCGGTTCCGCGCGAACTCCGCGCCAAGAACCACATGAAGATCATCTCGCTCGCGCCTGAAGTGCTGTAAGGAGCCGGACCAATGCAAAAGATTAGAAAAGGCGACAAGGTCGTCGTGCTGGCCGGCAAGGACAAGGGCCGTTCGGGCGAAGTCCTCTCGGTACAGCCGAAGGAAGACACCGCGCTGGTGCGCGGCGTCAACATGATCCGCCGTCACCAGAAGCAGTCCCAGTCCCAAGAGGGCGGGATCATCACCAAGGAAGCGCCGATCCAGCTGTCGAACATCGCGCTGGCCGACCCCAAGGATGGCAAGCCGACCCGCGTCGGCTTCATCTTCCAGAAGGACGGCAAGAAGGTGCGCGTCGCCAAGCGCTCGGGAGAAGTCATCAATGGCTAAGGCTCAAACCACGAAGCCCAAGGCTGAAAGCAAACAGTCCAAGGCTCAGAACACGCCGCGCCTCAAGCAGGTCTACAACGAGACCATCCGCAAGGCGCTGCAGGAACAGTTCGGCTACGACAACGAGATGCAGGTTCCGCGCATCGACAAGATCGTGCTGAACATGGGCGTCGGCGAAGCGACCGCCGATTCGAAGAAGCCTTCGATCGCGGCCGAAGACCTGGCGATGATTGCCGGCCAGAAGGCCGTCGTCACCCGCGCCCGCAACTCGATCGCCGGCTTCAAGGTCCGCGAGAAGATGCCGATCGGCGCCAAGGTCACGTTGCGCAAGGAACGGATGTATGAGTTCCTCGACCGTCTCGTGAACATCGCACTGCCGCGCGTCCGCGACTTTCGCGGACTGAATCCGAAGAGCTTCGATGGCCGTGGCAACTACGCCATGGGCATCAAGGAACACATCGTGTTCCCGGAGATCAACTACGACAAGGTTGATCAGATCTGGGGCATGGACGTCATCGTTTGTACGACTGCGAAGACGGACGACGAAGCCAGGGCATTGCTCAAGGCC
>NZ_RZPW01000165.1:0-9533 GCF_003998455.1 Mesorhizobium sp. M7A.F.Ca.CA.001.08.2.1
GAGCAAGGTGCCACAATTGTCGGCGGCCGCTGGCTCAGTTCCGGCCTGCGCCTTTGCGTTACGCGAACAGAGCATCTTTTTGTCGTCCCTTGCGCATCGTCCCGTCCACAAGAGCCCGACAGTGGCAGCCATGATCGATACCGCATCGCCGATCGTCGCATCGCCAGCCGTCTCGCCGCGCGAGGAGCGCGTCGGCATGCTTTTGGTCTTCCTGTCGGCGCTGATGTGGAGTTTCGGCGGCGCCATCGCCCGCTTCATCACTGTCGGTGACAGCTGGACGGTCATTTTCTGGCGATCCGTGTGGGCAGCCGCCTTCCTGGTCTGCTTCATGGTTTGGCGTGACGGCTGGCGTGGCATGCTGAAGCTGTTCCGTGACATGGGGTTGCCCGGCCTTGCCGTCGGGATCTGCTTTGCCACGGCATCGACCGCCTTCGTCGTGGCGCTCGCCTACACCACCGTCGCTAACATCCTTTTGATGCAGGCAGGCGTGCCGTTGCTGGCGGCGCTGTTTGCCTGGGCATTGTTTCGCGAAAGGGTTGGTGTCGCGACCTGGGTGGCAATCGCCGCCGTCATCACCGGCGTCGCCATCATGGTGTCGGAATCGCTCGATGGCGCCGTCTCGCCCATGGGCGATGGGCTGGCGCTGTTGATCGCGGTCATGTTTTCGGTCGCCACCGTCATCACCCGGCGGTTCTCCGGCGTGCGCATGACGCCGGCGACGTGCCTCGGCACCATGCTCGCGGCCGGCTTTGCCGTCTCGCAGGCATCGACCCTCACCGTATCTGTCAGTGACATGGGCTTTCTGTTTGCCTTCGGCGTGGTCAATCTCGGCCTCGGCCTGGCCTTCTTCGCCACCGGCGCGCGACTGATCCCGGCGGCCATCGCGGCGCTGCTCGGCACGTTCGAGCCGATCCTCGGCCCGATATGGGTCTGGCTCATTCATTCCGAGGTGCCGTCGGGGCGCACCATCATCGGCGGCGCGGTTGTGGTCACGGCGCTGCTCGTCCATATCGGGCTCGAATTCAAGCGCCAGGCAAGGCCCGAACGCGCAGGGGTCACCGGGGTGCCGTCACCTAATTGAAGCGGCCTGCAGCTTTGCCATTGACAACGTCGCTGCGGCACGGGCAGGCTGGGAATACGGCAACAACAAGACAGGCGTATCTTGCCAAGTCTCCCAGCCGGTCCGATCGGGACCGGACCATATCGTCGTATCTCTGCCCGCGCCATGGCGAAAGCCTCTGACGGTATTGGCACGCCTCCCAGGCCGCCTCAGGGGCATCCAACCATCTCATCGAACCGCCTGCATGGTCTCGGCAGTTCGCGCTTGTCGCCCCTTGGAAAGCTCAATAGTCTGAAGAAAATGCCGGTCGCGCTGATGTCGCGACGAGCCGGTGAAGGAACACTCATCAAAGGAGAATAGCATGATCCGCAAAGCGCTCTGGCTTTCGGCAACGTCGGCATTCCTGACATTTTTCACCGTCGGCGGTCACGCCGAAGATCGTGTCGTCAACGTCTTCAACTGGTCGGACTACATCGACAGTTCGATCATCGACGATTTCACCAAGGAAACCGGCATCAAGGTCGTCTATGATACCTTCGATTCCAACGAAATCCTTGAGACCAAGCTGCTTGCCGGCGGCAGCGGCTATGACGTCGTCGTGCCCAGCGGCAATTTCCTTGCGCGCCAGATCCAGGCCGGCGTGTTCCAGAAGCTCGACAAGTCGAAGCTGCCCAACATCTCCAACATGTGGGATACGGTTTCGGAACGCACGGCCAAGTACGACCCCGGCAACGAATACTCGGTCAACTACATGTGGGGCACGGTTGGCATCGGCTACAACATCAAGAAGGTGCAGGCGGCGCTCGGCACCGACAAGATCGACAGCTGGGATGTCTTCTTCAACCCCGACAGCCTGGCCAAACTGAAGGACTGCGGCGTCTACGTGCTGGACTCGCCGGCCGACATCATTCCGGCTGCACTGAAATATCTCGGCCTCGACCCGAACAGCACATCGCCCGACGATATCGCCAAGGCCGAGGAGACCTTGCTCAAGGTCCGACCTTATATCAGGAAGTTCCATTCCTCCGAATACATCAACGCGCTCGCCAACGGCGATATCTGCCTGGCCGTCGGCTGGTCGGGTGACGTGTTCCAGGCCCGCAACCGCGCGGTCGAGGCCAAGCAGGGCGTCGAGATCGGCTATTCCGTGCCGAAGGAGGGTGCGCAGATGTGGTTCGACCAGATGGCGATCCCTGCCGACGCGCCGCATGTCGCAGAGGCGCTCGAGTTCATCAACTACATGATGAAGCCGGAAGTTATCGCCAAGTCGTCGAACTACGTGCTCTACGCAAACGGCAACAAGGCTTCGCAGCAATTCGTCGACAAGGCACTGTTGGAGGATCCTTCGGTTTATCCCGATGCCGAGACCATAAAGAAGCTCTACACCGTCTCGCCGTACGATCCCAAGACCCAGCGCGTCATCACGCGCACCTGGACCAAGATCGTCACCGGCCAGTAAGCAATCCGACACGGTCCCGGCAGTCACCTGCCGGGACCGTTTTTACCTGGGGCAAGAAGCAAGAAAATCAGGACGGAGTGGGACATGAAATCGCTTGGCAGCATCCGCAGGGATTTTGCACCGTGGAACGACCCGAACGCCAAGCCGTACATCCAGTTCGACAACGTCACCAAGAAGTTCGGTGACTTCACCGCCGTCAACAATCTGTCTCTGACCATCTTCGAGCGCGAGTTCTTCGCGCTGCTCGGTGCTTCCGGTTGTGGAAAGTCGACGCTGCTCAGGATGCTCGCCGGCTTCGAGGAGCCGACAGCCGGCCGCATTCTGCTCGATGGCCAGGATCTGCGCGGCATCCCGCCCTACCGGCGGCCGGTCAACATGATGTTCCAGTCCTATGCGCTGTTCCCGCATATGACGGTCGAGAACAACATCGCCTTCGGCCTCAAGCAGGACGGCATGCCGAAGCCCGAAATCGCATCGCGCGTTGCCGAGATGCTGAAGCTGGTCAAGCTCGAGCAGTTCGCCAAGCGCAAGCCGCATCAACTGTCCGGCGGCCAGCGCCAGCGCGTCGCGCTCGCCCGCTCGGTCGCCAAGCGGCCGAAGGTGCTGCTGCTCGACGAGCCGCTCGGCGCGTTGGACAAGAAGCTGCGCGAAGAGACGCAGTTCGAACTGATGGACCTGCAGCAGAATCTCGGCCTGACCTTCGTCGTCGTCACCCACGACCAGGAAGAGGCGATGACCATGGCCGATCGCATCGCCATCATCGACAAGGGCGAGGTGATGCAGGTGGCAACGCCGGCCGAAGTTTACGAGGCGCCGGGATCGCGTTTCGTCGCTGGCTTCGTGGGCAACGTGAACATGTTCGAGGGCAAGATCGCGCGTGGCGAGGCGGGCAGCGCCAGCATAGACGCCGGCAACGGCATCACCATCCGCACCGACAATGCCGGCACCGCCGGGGCCGGGACGGCCGTCACCTTCGCCATCAGGCCCGAAAAGATCAAGGTGTCGTCGAAGAAGCCGGCCGAGGCCGTCAACGCCATCGAGGGCGAGGTCTACGACATTGCCTATCTCGGCGACATGACCGTCTATCATGTCAGGCTGGACGACGGCCAGGTGGTGCGCGCCAGCACCATGAACGCGGCCCGCATCACCGAGGATCCGTTGAGCTGGAACGACCGCGCCTGGGTTTCCTTCCGGCCCGACGCCGGCGTCGTGCTGACGCGGTAGGGGGCGACCATGTCGAGCGCCGCCGTCACCACCTCAACAGCCTCGCCGGCATCCAATGCCGGCAAATCCATCCTTGCCAGGCTGGGTGCTGCCTTCGTTGGCCGACTGGTCATCATCATCCCGTATGTCTGGCTGCTGTTCTTCTTCCTCATTCCGTTCGTCATCGTCTTCAAGATTTCGCTGTCGCAGACGGCGATCGCCATCCCGCCCTATACGCCGGCGCTCGATTTCAGCGGCGGCATTTCCGGGTTCCTGGCTCAGCTGAAACAGCTCAGCCTCGACAATTACACCTGGCTGACGCAGGACGCGCTCTACTTCAACGCCTATGTGACCAGCGTCATCATCGCCGCGGTCTCGACGGTCCTGACATTGCTCGTCGGCTACCCCATCGCCTACGGCATGGCGCGCGCGCCGGCGACGATCCGCCCGACCTTGCTGATGCTGGTGATCCTGCCGTTCTGGACCTCGTTCCTGATCCGCGTCTACGCCTGGATCGGCATTCTCAAGCCCGAAGGGCTGCTCAATCAGCTGCTGCTCGCCACCGGCGTCATCCACCAGCCGCTGATCATCCTCAACACCTATACGGCGATCTTCATCGGCATCGTCTATTCCTACCTGCCGTTCATGGTGCTGCCGCTCTATTCCGCGCTCGAGAAGATGGACTATTCGCTGATCGAGGCGGCCAAGGATCTCGGTTGCCCGCCGACCAGTGCGTTCTGGAAGATCACCTTCCCGCTGTCGCTGCCCGGCGTCATCGCCGGTTGTCTGCTGGTGTTCATTCCGGCCGTCGGCGAATTCGTCATTCCCGATCTGCTCGGCGGATCGCAGACGCTGATGATCGGCAAGACGTTGTGGAACGAGTTCTTCGCCAATCGCGACTGGCCGGTATCGTCGGCCGTGGCCGTCATCCTGCTGTTGCTGCTGATCGTGCCGATCATGCTCTTCCAGCGGGCTCAGGCGCGCGCTCAGGAAATGGACAGGTGACCTCATGAACGCCACCTGGAGCCGCTTCAACATCACCTCGATCGTGCTTGGCTTTGCCTTTCTCTACCTGCCGATCGTGCTGCTCATCGTCTTCTCGTTCAACGAATCGAAACTGGTCACGGTCTGGGGCGGTTTCTCGACCAAATGGTACGTCTCGCTGTTCCACAACCAGGGTCTCATGGACGCGACCTGGGTGACGGCGCGTGTTGGCCTGATCTCGGCCACGGTTGCGACGGTGCTGGGCACCCTGGCGGCACTCACCTTGACCCGCTACACGCGCTTCAAGGGCAGGGTGCTGTTTTCCGGCATGGTCTTTGCGCCGCTGGTCATGCCGGAAGTCATTACCGGCCTGTCGCTGCTGCTGCTCTTCGTCGCCGTCGGGCTCGATCGCGGCTTCCTCACCGTCACGCTCGCCCACATCACGCTGACCATGTGCTTCGTCGCCGTGGTCGTGCAGTCGCGGCTCATGACTTTCGACCGCTCGCTGGAAGAAGCCGCGATGGATCTTGGCGCAACGCCGGTGAAGACCTTCTTCCAGATCACATTGCCGGTCATCATGCCGGCGATCGTCTCCGGCTGGATGCTGGCTTTCACCCTTTCGCTCGACGATCTGGTCATTGCCAGCTTCACCTCGGGGCCGGGCGCGACGACGCTGCCGATGAAGATCTACAGCCAGGTTCGCCTCGGCGTGACGCCGGAAATCAACGCCGCCTGCACCATCCTGATCGCCGTCGTGGCGATCGGCGTCATCATCGCCTCGCTTGCCAACAAGCGGCGTGAGGTGCAGCGCCAGCTCGACGAGCAGGCCGCGCAGCGCGGGTGAAGATGAAAACGCGACCGCTTATTCCCCCGAAACGCCGCGGCTGATCGGGGAAATGAACGGCGTGCTCCAGGTTCCGCCGACGAAGAACGACGACTGGTTGGGGCCTTGCTGGCCGTTGGCCTGCGTTGCCGCCTGATCCGGCTGAATGACGCCGCCGGACAAGGCCAGTCCGCGCCCGGCGTAGGACGCGATGCCGGACAGCCAGATCTTGTACTTCGCTGAATTGGCCTCGGCCTTGTCGATTCGCGCCACGCCCTTCGAAATGGTGGCCTTGATCTCGGCACCGTCGATCGGCAATGTTGCGTCGGAGACATCGTCGAGCGCGAAGAAGCCGCCCTGTTCGGTATGTTTGAGGAAGGCCGGCAGGTTGAGCTTGCTCAACGCACCCGGCCCGAAGGTCGCCGAGACCGAGCCGTCGGCATTGTCGAAGATGGAATCCCAGGTTCTGCCCGGCCCCTTGAGGATCACCGAGACGGTGCCCGTGCCGACCGGCACCAGCCGCGTCATCCCCGCCGCCGTGCCGAAAGCACCGCCGTCGATGTCGGACGCCAGAAGGCGGATTTCGACCTGCGAGCCTTCCGGCTTGCGATCGAAGCGAAGGCTGGTCTGGATGTTGCCGCCGAAGGCCGAGGCATCGGAGATGTCGAAGACGGACAGACCATCCTTGACCTGTGCGGTGGCGGCGACGTCGGCGAGCTGGATCGGCCCCGCCGTGGCGTGCGCCGCCGACAGCCTGAGATCGAGATTGATCTTGTCGGCGAAACTTGTGTCGATTTCGCCAGGCCCCGCTCCTCCGGTCGGCACCAGCGGGGTGAAGGCCGACAGAAACGATCTGAGGTCGAGCGTGTCGAAGGCGAGCGTGCCGGAGATCACAGGTTGTGCTTCACCAAGCGAGAGGTCCAGCGCACCCATCCCCGGATTGTTGTCGAGTGCAATCGCCGTGTTGTCGAACTTGACGCGCCCGCCGGTCGCGGTGATCTTGCTCGAAATGCTGACCGAGCCGATCGCCGCACCCGGAGCGATGCCGGCCTGCGACCATTCCAGGACACGCCGCAGCGAGGGTGCCGAGAACTTCGCTTGACCGTCGAAATAGGTATTTTCAGACATGCTGGCCGTGCCGTCGAACGAGAAGGTGGCGGGCGCCGCCTTGAAGGACAGTGTCAGCGGCGCCGTGCCGCCGGCAAACAGCACAAGCGGTTTGGCCGAGGCGACGTCCAGCGCGACGCTTTCGCCCCGCCAGATGCCGGTTGCCGACAGCGTCGCATTGCTGTTCATCGCCGCCCAATTTGCCTGACCGTTCAAACTGCTCAGGATCTCGACGTCCTTGCCGCCGATGGAGGCTACCATGCGGCCGTCGCGAAACTCGACCGTGCCGAAGGTGTCGGTAGGCAGCTTGTCGAGGTCCGGTTTGGCGGGGTCGGCGTTGACCAGGCCGCGCGCCGTGTCGATGGAGCGCGTGATGCGCCCGCCGGTCGGGACAGCGGGCAGGAAAAGGCCGGCAGGCGTGCGCTGGACCCGGATCGTCGGCCGCACCAGCCGCGCCGTCGAAAACACCACGTCGCCGCGCAAGGCCGCCATGGCGGAAAGGTCGACCTCGACCCGTTCTGCCTCGACCACCGGCGGCGCCTCGGTGTCGGTCCATTGTGACAGCGTCACATCGGTCAGGATGGCGCGGAATGTCGGCCAGACCTCGATACGCGGCGAACCGTCGATGGCGACACGGAAGCCGCTCCACGCACTCATTTCCCAGGCGATGCGGTCGCGCACGATACGGGTGGAGGCAATCAGCGGCAGGGCGGCAACGACCAGCGCGACGACGATCACGGCAGCGCCGATCGCCCATATTCCGCGCCGGATCATAGATGATGGCATATGGCCCCGTATGCTTCCATTCCGACAATCGCCCGACGGGTGTAACCCCGGTCGTCACCACGGCCCCGGTCGTCACCAGGACTTCCGGCCGTCACTACGACTTCAAGTTGTCACTACGACTTAGGGCTGAGGCATTTCAAGTCTTTATGGCCCGGCGATGGCATTTGCGCACATCTGGTCGCATCAGCCGAACAAAATCTTGCTCTGCTGCGCCGCGATATGCATAAGCGATGGCGACCGTGGAGGAACGATCATGGCTGCCGAACAACCGCTCTGGACACCGACGCAAGACCAGATTGACGCAGCACCCTTGACCGCCTTCACCAAGGCCGCCGGAGTGAAAGCCGGCGTAGCGTTTTCCTCGTATTCGCAGCTTCACGCCTGGTCGGTCGAGGACCGTGAAGGGTTCTGGAGCCTGGTCTGGGATTTCTGCGGCATCGTCGGCGACAAGGGCGACAAGCTGCTCGTCGACGGCGACAAGATGCCCGGCGCTTCTTTCTTTCCCGATGCGACACTGAATTTCGCCGGGAATCTGCTGAAGAAGACCGGCTCAGGCGACGCAATCGTGTTTCGCGGCGAAGACAAGGTCGAGCGCCGGCTGTCCTGGAACGAGTTGCACGCGCTGACCTCGCGGCTGCAGCAGCTTTTCCTGTCGCTCAAGGTGAAGAAGGGCGACCGCATTGCCGCCATGATGCCCAACATGCCGGAGACCGTCGCCGCCATGCTGGCAGCCGCCTCGATCGGCGCCGTCTGGTCGTCCTGCTCTCCCGATTTCGGCGAGCAGGGCGTGCTCGACAGGTTCGGCCAGATCGAGCCCGTCGTCTTCATCGCGCCGGATGGCTATTGGTACAATGGCAAGGCGATCGAAGTCGCCGACAAGATCGCCGCGGTCGCGGCCAAGCTCGGCACTGTCCGCAAGATCCTGGTCGTCGACTATCTCGGCACATCGAGCGATGTCGCCGGGATCATCGACAAGGCGGTGGCGCTGGAAGAGGCGCTGTCGCCCTTCGCCGGCAAGCCCGTCGCCTTCGAGCCGCTGCCGTTTTCGCATCCGCTTTACATCCTGTTTTCGTCGGGAACGACCGGCATTCCCAAATGCATCGTCCATTCGGCCGGCGGCACGCTGATCCAGCATGTCAAGGAACACCGGCTGCATGCCGGTCTCACCGACGGCGACCGCTTTTTCTACTTCACCACCTGCGGCTGGATGATGTGGAACTGGCTGGTGTCGGGTCTCGCTTCGGGCGCCACGCTGCTGCTCTATGACGGTTCGCCCTTCTATCCCGACGGCAATGTGCTGTTCGATTTCGCCGATGCCGAGAAGATGACTTTCCTCGGCACCTCGGCCAAGTTCATCGATTCCGTGCGCAAGGCCGGCCTCAAGCCGATCCGCACGCATGATCTGTCCACTGTGCGGGCAATCTCCTCCACCGGCTCGCCGCTGTCGCCGGAAGATTTCCGCTTCGTTTATGACGGCATCAAGAAGGACGTACATCTGGCCTCGGTCTCCGGCGGCACCGACATCGTCTCCTGCTTCGTGCTCGGCGTGCCGACGCAGCCGGTCTGGACCGGCGAGATCCAGGGACCCGGCCTCGGCCTGGCCATCGATGTCTGGGACGACGACGGCAGGCCGGTCCGACAGGAGAAGGGCGAGTTGGTCTGCGCAAAAGCCTTTCCGGCGATGCCGATCGGCTTCTGGAACGACCCCGATGGCAAGAAGTACCGGGCGGCCTATTTCGAGCGCTTCGACAATGTCTGGTGTCATGGCGATTTCGCCGAATGGACCGAGCATGGCGGCCTCATCATCCATGGCCGCTCCGACGCGACGCTCAACCCGGGCGGGGTGAGGATCGGCACGGCGGAGATCTACAATCAGGTCGAGCAGATGCCTGAGATCCTGGAAGCTTTGTGCATCGGACAGGACTTCGACAACGACGTGCGCGTCATCCTGTTCGTGCGCCTGGCCGCCGGCGTGCAGCTCGACGAGGATCTGGAAAAACGCATACGGGCAAAAATCCGTAGCGGCGCGAGCCCGCGTCACGTGCCGGCAAGGATCGTCGCCGTCACCGACATCCCTCGCACCAAATCGGGCAAGATCACCGAGCTTGCGG
>NZ_RZPW01000166.1:0-9523 GCF_003998455.1 Mesorhizobium sp. M7A.F.Ca.CA.001.08.2.1
AGACAAAGGGTTCGTCCAGGAAAAGCACCGCCGGCTCCGTGGCGAAAGCCCTGGCAAGTGCTGCCCGGCGCGCAAGGCCGAGCGACAGTTCGGCAGGATAGAGCGAGCGCATGGCCGCGAGGCCGAGCGTGTCGAACAGCCCGTCGAGATCTTTCGCCCTCAAGCTTTTCGGCAACGCCAGCCTGACATTCTGCTCCACCGTTCGCCACGGCAGCAGGGTCGGTTCCTGGAATACGGCGGCGATGCGGTTCGAACCTCCTTGCGGCAACTGGAAGGAGCCGGAAAAGTCTTTGTCCAAGCCAAGCAGGATACGCAGCGTCGTGGTCTTGCCGCAGCCCGACGGTCCAAGCAAGCAGGCGAATTCGCCTTGCCGGACCTCGAAGGAAAGATCCTGAAGCGCCGTGATCGAGACGCCTCGCGCGGACCTGAAGGTCTTTTCGGCGATGTCGACCTTAAGCGGGACGACGGCGCCAACGGGTTGCATGTCGTTCAACGGGCTGCACCAGGAGAAGTTCAATGACAAGCATCACCGCCACGAAAGCCAGCGTGTAGGCAAGAATGGCGGCGACATCGAAAAGCTGGAAATAGAGATGGATCTGGAAGCCGACACCGTTCGAGCGGCCGAGCAGTTCGACGACCAGGACGATCTTCCAGATGAGGGCGATGCCGGATCGCGACGCGGCGGCAAGATAGGGCTGCAATTGCGGCAGCAGGATATGGCGGATGCGATCAAGGCGGCCGAAGCGATAGACGGTGGCCATCTCGGCATAACTTGGATCAAGTGTCCTGGCGCCTTCACGCATCGTCACCACGACATTCGGGATCTTGTTCACTGCCACTGCGCCGATCGCCGCCGCCTCGTTGAGGCCGAACCAGATGTAGCCGAGGACGATGACCACCAGTGCCGGGATGTTGAGGAACAGAATCACCCACGGGTTGAAAAAACGGTCGACGCGACGATAGCTGCCGAGCAAAACGCCGATGACGGATCCGATGATCATTGCGACGATATATGCTGCGGCGACCCGGCCGAGGGTCACGCCGAGATGGTAAAAGAGGTCGCCGCTCGCAGCCTCCCTGAGAAGCACCTGCCAGACCTGCCCAGGTCCTGGAAAGGCACGGCTTGGCCAGACGCCTGCCGCAAGGTTCCACAGCAGGCAAAGCCCGAGCAGGGAAACCGCTACGGTCAGCGCGGGCGCCAGTGCCGTCGCCAGGCTGCGTCGGCCGGACATGCTCGGCGGGGCATCACGCGTGCCGTCGGTTTCCAATGCGGTCATTTCCAGGGTTCCTGCCAGAATGTGCCGGGCGCCATCTCCGGCGCGCTGCCGACCAGCTTCGCGCCGCCGATCGCCGCCAGCACATGGTATAGCCTGCCGGCGTCAGCCGCTTCCTCGGCGACCGACCGTCTGGGAATGCCCTGACGATAGCGATCGCGCAGTTTTTCCAGTTCCTTGCCTTCCGCGCGAATGATCGGCGCCAAGCGCAGCCATTCGTCATCGGATCTGGCCAGCAAGTCCTTGGCTTGCGCGGACGCCCTCACGAACCCCCTGACGGCATCGGGGTTCTCGTTCGCCCATTGGTCATGGAAGACGTAACCGAGCGCCGACACGGGTCCCAGAGCCCCAAGCGTCTTTGCCGCGTCATTCACGCCGATCAATCGACGGAAGCCATTGGCCTCGAGACGGGCGCAAAAATGCCAGAAATTCAGCACTGCATCGAGTTCGCCCTGTATCGCCTTTTCCGAAATCAGCGGCGGCGCGCCAAAGACGATGTCGCTGGTTGCCGACAGGTCGACGCCGAGATCGCGTCTGGTCAGCGCTTGTATCAGCAGCCAACTCTTGTCGAGCGGGCCGCCGGCGACGCCGATCTCAAGGACAAGAAGATCGGCGACCGTCCGGATCGGTGAACCCTCCTTCACCATGATCGCGCCCACGGCGGTGGAATAGGGGAACAATGTGAGGTCGCCGCCTTCGGAGCGCTGGCGCGAGACCCACAGCCAGTCGGAGACGATCATGTCGATCGCGCCAGCCTGCATCGCGACATTGGTTGCATCCTCGCCGGCGAAGTCGATGATCTCCAGATCGATCCCGTTAGCGGCATCGAACTTGTGCTGCCGTAGCGTATCGAGTTCCCAACTCACGGTTCCAAACTTCAGCACACCGAGGCGAATCCTGGCTGCCGCAACGGCTGGCCTGGTAGCAAGAACAGCGGCTGTCCCGAGAACCGCCAGACGCAACGTCATGCGCCGTGAAACCATCATGACACCTCCTCCCCAGGGTTCCGCGCTGCCAAATCAGATGGCTCGTTCCTTGCTCGGAAATGCGCATTTCCAGCGCATGACCTTGAGGGTCGGGTGTTCTTGAGACCATTTCGCGATTTCGCTGGGGGCAAGGAACATGCATTGGAACAGGGTGCCGCGGCTCTCGAAATAGAGATGTTCGTCTCGGCAATTGCTCGGATTGGCGCTGAGGCAAACCGTCAATATGAGATCGACCATGTCCATTCAGCACCTCTTGCGCGTTCCCAAACGCCCATCTCGGCGAGTCCAGCCCAACCAGGAGCCAGGACAAAACCGCCACTTGCCGGATTTCTCAAGGTGCCAATGGAGAAACCGGAATGAGGTCAAGCTACGCGCTCGCCCAATAGCCGTCAACAAAGACGAATGGACAGGATCCTTGAGAACCCAGGCCTCTAAACCTTTGTACGATTGACTTTCACAACATGCCGATTAGCTTCCAGGTGACGCGGCGCGGCTCCACGGGAGAAGCGGAATTTCCACGCCACCGCGTAAGGCGCATGCCGACGGATCAAAGGATCGGCATGCGCAAATCGTCCAGGGCACCCAGACGATCAATGAGGAAATACCATGCGCGCAATCGCATTTTTCGCAGTCATGTCCGTTGTGCCCTTCATCGCGAGCCAATCCCAGGCACAGGACGCGGCGGCGGGTGAGAAGGTCTTCGCCAAATGCAAGGTCTGCCATGTCGCCGACCAGGACAAGAACAAGGTCGGCCCGTCGTTGAACGGCGTCATCGGCCGAACAGCCGGCACGCACCCGGGGTTCAGCTATTCTCAGGCGATGGTCGCGGCAGGCAAGTCCGGCGTCAAATGGGATGAACCCACGCTGAAGACTTACCTTCACGATCCCAAGGCCATGGTCAAAGGAACAAAGATGGCGTTCGTCGGCCTCAAACAGGACGAAGACATCGCCAATGTCATCGCCTATCTGAAGCAATTCTCGAAATAGCGCGCCGCCGGCCGTTCGAACTTGCGTTCGGCCGGCGTTCGCCTCGATCACGCATCGGCTTGCAGCCCCTGCATTGCCGAAGGCAGATCGAAAAGGCTGTCGCAAACAAGATCGGCGCCAAGCTCTTCCACCGGAATGTGGCTGTAGCCGCCACGCAGCAGAATGACGGGCATGCCGGCGGCGCGTGCGGCGCCCAGGTCAGCGCCACTGTCTCCGACCAGCAGCGCGTCACCCGGGTCGACGCCTAGCTGTGCCAACGCCAGCAGCAGGGCATCGGGCGCCGGTTTCAGGTATGTCACCGCGTCTCCGCCGACGATCGCACCGAAATATTCCGTCAATCCGAAATGAAGCAGGATTTCGCGGGTCGCCAACTGCGGTTTGTTGGTTGCCACCCCCATGCTTACTCCGCCCAAATGAAAGTGGGTGAGGGCCTCCCTGACGCCAGGCATCAGCCTTGTCAGGCCGGTCAGGTGCCGGCGGTAGATAGGCGCCATGACGCGGTTTGCCTCATCGAGAGCGTTGCCGAGCAGTGGCGCTCCCGATGCCGCGAAGGCTCGCTCGATCAGTTTCCTGACACCGCCGCCGATCATGGCCTTGACCCGGTCCAGGCGCAGCGGCGGCAGATCGCGGCTGGCCAGCAATTCGTTGACGGCGGCCGCTATGTCCGGTGCCGAGTCGACCAGCGTGCCGTCGAGGTCGAACAGGATCGCCTTCGGCGATCGAAGCGGCCTACCTGCGCCGACGTTCATGCGTCATCCTTCCACTTGATCGAGCAGCCGATCGAGGCGACCTGGTCCAGCGGCCCGTCGCCGGTTCGGGCAACCTGCTTCATCGCCTCGAACAGATCGCGTCTCAGCCCGGGCGCTCCGGCTTCTCGTCGCGAGGCGTCCAGCCGACCGCGATATTGCAATCCCAACTCGCTGTTGAACCCGAAGAAATCGGGAGTGCACACCGCCACGTAATCGCGCGCTACAGTTTGGCGCTGGTCGTGCAGGTAAGGGAAGCTGAAGCCGTTCGTCGTGGCGAAGAGCTTCATTTGGTCGAAGGAATCCTCCGGGTAGGTGTCGGCATCGTTCGAGTTGATTGCGACAAAGCCGATACCTTCGGCCTTGAGGTCGTTGGCATCGCACACGATACGTGAAATCACCGCCTTCACATAAGGGCAGTGATTGCAGATGAAGGCCACGACCAGGCCGTTCGGGCCGGCCTGGCTGAGGATCGAATGCGACCTGCCGTCGACGCCGGGCAAAACGGCATCGATCGCGCGCCAGCCGAAATCGCAGACAGGGGGAACGGCCGCCATGCTTGCCTCCGATGAAATGGTTTACGCGGCTTTCCGGATCGCACCGTCGGCCGCCTGTCGGATGGTTCCAATGTTGGCGCGGTAGGCCGCCTCGGCGCCTCCCTTGAACACGGCCGACCCGGCGACCAGCACATTGGCGCCGGCCGCGGCGACCAGCGGGGCGGTTTCGGCCGTGACGCCGCCATCGATTTCGATGTCAATCGGGCGGTGGCCAACCAATGCCTTGATTCGCCTGATCTTCTCGATGACCGCGGAAATGAAGGCCTGGCCGCCGAAGCCTGGATTGACCGTCATCAGAAGCACCAGATCGAGCCTGTCGAGCACATACTCGATGACGCTCTCCGGCGTCGAAGGATTCAGCGATACGCCGGCCTTCTTGCCGAGATTTTTGATCGCCTGCAGGGAACGATCGAGATGCGGCCCGGCCTCTGCATGCACCGTGATGATGTCGCAACCGGCGTCGGCGAACGCGGCCAGATAGGGGTCGGCCGGCGCGATCATCAGATGGCAGTCGAAGATTTTGTCCGTTCGGTCGCGGATCGCCTTGATCACCGGCGGACCGAAGGTGATGTTGGGCACGAAGTGGCCGTCCATCACGTCGAGATGGATCCAGTCGGCACCCGCCCGCACGACAGCTTCGACCTCGTCGCCGAGCCGCGAGAAATCCGCGGAAAGCACGGAGGGTGCGATGATTGTCCCGGTGACCATGGTCGTCGTCTCCAATTCTGTCTGCGGTGTTGGTCGCTGCGCCGGCCGCTTCGTCCTGTCAGCGCATCTTCGTCTCCGGTTCGCCTTCCAGTTTCCCTTCCGCGAACACGCGGCTGCCGCGAATGTCGGATTCCTCGATGGTGATAAGATCGGCCTTGGTCAACACCCGGCTGCGCGATGCGAAAAGCCGGTTAGCCTGCCGCAGCCGCGCCCGGTCAAGCCCATTGCGAACCGAACGCGCGTTGGAGAAATGCGGCAGCCTCATGCGGATCGGAAGATACTCTTCGAGCGCCTGGGACGCCGCCTCGCTGAGGCGATAATTCTGCTCCGCGAGCATAATCTCGGCGATCGATTTCAGTTCGCTGACGCCATAGTCGGGGAAGTCGAGGTGGTGGGCGATGCGCGAACGCATGCCGGGATTGCTGTCGAAGAAGCGGTCCATCTTGTTCTTGTAGCCGGCAAGGATCACAACCAGATCGTCACGGTTGTTCTCCATGCACTGCAGCAGGATTTCGATCGATTCCTGGCCGTAGTCGCGTTCGTTCTCTGGCTTGTAGAGATAGTAGGCCTCGTCGATGAAAAGCACGCCGCCCATGGCACGCTTGATCACCTCGCGGGTCTTGGGCGCGGTGTGGCCCACATACTGGCCGACGAGATCGTCGCGAGTCACGGCGACCATGTGGCCTTCGCGGACATAACCCAGACGATGCAGGATTTCGGCCATCCTCAGCGCCACCGTGGTCTTTCCGGTGCCGGGATTTCCCGTGAAATTCATGTGCAGCGTCGGCGCGCCCGATGTCAGTCCGAACCTGCGGCGAAGCCGGTCGACCAGGAGGAGGGCGGCGATCTCGCGGATGCGGGTCTTGACCGGCTTCAGGCCAACGAGTTCTCGGTCGAGCTTGTCCATCACCTCGTCGATGTTGGACGCCTCGAACTCGGCCTGCAGATCAACCCTCGCGTCTTGTGCGGCAGCGTCCTTTGTCATCGCGTTCAGCATGGTTCGGCTAGCTCCGCTCGCCTTCGGGCCTGTCGGTCGCATAAGGCACGATCGAATAACCCTGGCTGCGGCCGTCACGCTCCTGGCGCAGCAGCCGGAACCCGGGTTCGCTGGGCGGCCGGTTGACAATGAACGACATGCGCGGCGCTTCCCAGCCCTTGGTCGAATCGAAGGCGGTTACCCGCACATACATGTTCGGACAGGCTTTCCGGCAAGCATTGACCTCGAGCAGTATGCCCGCCGGATCTTTCAAGTCGAACATCGGGTTGCCGTACATTTCCCAATAGGTATTTCGCGGATGCGGATCGTCCGTGTACTCGACGCTGACCGCCCAATGGTTCTTCAGCGCGTATTTGATCTGCGCCGAAATCTGCTCGTCGGTCAGGTCGGGCAGGAACGAGAACTGCCCCTGTGTGACCTTGTTTCCCGGATTGGTCATCATGACGACGGTTCCTTTCGTCTAGAAGCTGGGCGTTGCGGTTGGCACGAAGTCGGCCGTGTCGGTCGATTCGTAGTTGAAGGTGACGTCCTTCCAGGTCTCCAGGGCAGCCTTCAGCGGCGTGCACCATCTGGCTGCCTGTTCGAGGATCTTGGTCCCTTCGCGCAAATAATCGCGCCCCTCGTTGCGGGCCAGGATCATCGCTTCCAAGGCGACGCGATTGGCCGTCGCGCCTGCCTGGATACCGTCCGGATGGCCGATCGTGCCGCCGCCGAACTGCAGGATGACGTCCTCGCCGAGATAGTGGATCAACTGGTGCATCTGGCCGGCATGGATGCCGCCCGAGGCAACGGGCATCACCTTGTTGAGCGAGGCCCATTCCTGATCGAAGAACAGCCCGGTTTCGAGGTTCTGCGGCGTGCGCTCCTCGCGCAGCGTGTCATAAAATCCCTTGATCATGAGCGGGTCGCCTTCCAGCTTGCCGACCACCGTGCCGGCATGGATATGGTCGACGCCGGCCATGCGCATCCATTTGCAGATGACGCGGAAATTCATGCCGTGGTTCTTCTGGCGCGAATAGGTCGAGTTGCCGGCACGGTGCAGGTGCAGGATCATGTCGTTGCGGCGTGCCCACTTGGCCATCGACTGGATCGCTGTGTAGCCGATGACCAGATCGATCATCACGATGCAGGAGCCAAGTTGCTTGGCGAATTCGGCGCGCTCGTACATCTCCTCCATCGTGCCGGCGGTGACGTTGAGGTAATGGCCCTTGACCTCGCCGGTGGCAGCCGACGCCTTGTTCACGGCCTCCATGCAGTAGAGGAAGCGGTCGCGCCAATGCATGAAGGGCTGTGAGTTGATGTTCTCGTCGTCCTTGACGAAGTCGAGGCCGCCCTTCAGCGCTTCATAAACGACGCGCCCGTAATTGCGTCCCGACAGGCCGAGCTTCGGCTTCGTCGTCGCGCCGAGCAGCGGCCGGCCGAACTTGTCGAGCCGCTCACGCTCCACCACGATGCCGGTCGCCGGCCCCTGGAAAGTTTTGAGATACGCCACCGGGATACGCATGTCTTCCAGCCGCAAAGCCTTGACTGCCTTGAAGCCGAACACATTGCCGATGATCGATGCGGTCAGGTTGGCGATCGAGCCCGGCTCGAACAGGTCGAGGTCGTAGGCGATGTAGGCGAAGTACTGTTGCTCGGTCTTGGTTCCGGGACCGGTGTTCGGCACCGGCTCGGATCTGAACGCCTTGGCGCGATAGAGCTCGCAAGCTGTCAGCCGGTCGGTCCACACCACGGTCCACGTCGCGGTGGAGGATTCACCGGCGATGGCGGCTGCCGCCTCCTCGTGGTCGACACCGGGTTGCGGCGTGATCCGGAACATGGCGATCAGATCGGTTTCCTTGGGCCTGTAGTCAGGCTCCCAGTAGCCCATCTTCTTGTAGGGGATGACCCCTGACTTGTAGCGCTCCTTGCCTTCCTTGAGCGTCCCCGCTGGCAGTATGTCGATCTTGTTCATGACAGGTCTCCTGTTTGTTGCTCAGGCGGCTTTCGCGGTTGCGATTTGGGGGTCGAGTTTTCCCGCGGCGTAACGTTTCGCCATCTCGTCCATGGCGATGACCTTGATCTTCGAGGCGTTGGACGCCGTACCGAAACGCTCGAAGCGGTCCCGGCAAAGGTCGCGCAAGGCATCCATGGCGGGCTTCAGGAATTTGCGGGGATCGAACTCGCGCGGGTCTTCCGTCGCGACGCGGCGGAACTGCCCGGCCATGGCCATGCGGCAATCGGTGTCGATATTGACCTTGCGCACGCCGTAGCGGATGCCGCGCTCGATCTCCTCGACCGGGACGCCAAAAGTCTGGGGCATCTCGCCGCCGTATCTGTTGATGATGTCCTGCAACTCCTGCGACACAGAGGAAGAGCCGTGCATGACCAGATGCGTGTTGGGCAGCTTCTCGTGGATCGCCTCGATCACCTGCATGGCCAGGATGTCGCCGTCCGGCTTGCGGGTGAATTTGTAGGCACCGTGCGAGGTGCCGCAGGCAATCGCCAGCGCGTCGACCTGGGTTGCGGTCACGAAGTCGACCGCCTGATCGGGATCGGTCAAGAGTTGGTCGTGGGAGAGCGCGCCCTCGGCGCCGTGGCCATCCTCGGCCTCGCCTTGGCCGGTTTCCAGCGAGCCGAGCACGCCCAGTTCGCCTTCGACGGAAGCGCCGACCCAATGCGCCATACGTGCGACGCGTTCGGTTATGGCGACGTTGTAGTCGTAGCTTGCCGGCGTCTTGGCGTCCGCCATCAAGGATCCGTCCATCATCACCGAGGTGAAGCCGTGGCGGATCGCGGAAAGGCAGGTGGCCTCGCTGTTGCCGTGGTCTTGATGGATGCATAGCGGGATGGTTGGGTGGATTTCGGTCAGCGCCTCCATCATCTTGGCCAGCATGATGTCGTTGGCATAGGATCGGGCGCCACGCGAAGCCTGGATGATGACAGGCGCGTCGCAGGCCTTGGCCGCTTCCATGATGGCGAGGCCCTGTTCCATGTTGTTGATGTTGAATGCCGGTACGCCGTAGCCGTGCTCGGCGGCATGGTCGAGAAGCTGGCGAAGGGTGATGCGAGCCATTGTGAATCCTCCTAGATGATGAGCTTCAGCGCCGCTGCAGCAACCGCTTCGGACGTTATGTTGAAATGCCGGTAGAGGTCGGGGGCAGGGGCGCTGGCGCCGAAGCCGGTCATGCCGACGAAAGCGCCGGTCTCGCCGATCCAGCGGTCCCAGCCCAGCCGGGCTGCCGCTTCGACCGCGACGCGCGGCGCCGAGCCGAGGACGGCCTTGCGG
>NZ_RZPW01000167.1:0-9486 GCF_003998455.1 Mesorhizobium sp. M7A.F.Ca.CA.001.08.2.1
ATCGAGAAGGGCGCGGATCGAACCCGACCATGCCCGGACCATCGGCATGTCCTGGTCCGGTACGCCAAGCAGGCGGCAGATGACACGTTCGGGCACGGCGCGCGTGAAGGCGGCCACGACTTCGGTCGTCCCGGACAAGCCGGAATCGCCCATGAGGTCTTCGATCGTTTCAGCTACAATGAGACGCAAAGCCGGCATGCCCTTGCCGACAAAGGGCTGCTGCAGGGCCTGGCGCAGGGCGGCGTGAGCGCTGCCCTCCTGATAGATCAGCCAGTCGCGGATCGCGGAATCCGAATCCGCCATTACATCGGCCGGCGGCACGTGCGAAAGCTTGCGATTGGCGAGGCTGCCCGAAACGAGATCGTAGCCGGTGAGATAGACATCGCCCCACGGCGCCTGCCAGACCGGAGCGCGCCGTCGCATTTCATCGTGGATAGCATAGGTGTCCGCGGCACCTGCGAAAGCACCGGCGCGAATCCCTTGCCAGGGATGCCGGCCGGATTTGAACAGAGCATTGGAGGGGGATTCGGTATGCATTGCCTTGCGGAAAGTCCAATCTTGTCAGCTAAGACAGTCGTGTGTCGTGCATGCCAGGATATCGACACCCGGCCATGACCAACAATCAGGGGCCGATCTACTATTTCTGCACGCGCCAACACGCTTACACGATGGGCGTACTGCTTGGCTATTACCAGCATGGGCTTGGTGATCTTGTCCGGATCATTCCCTACGAGCTGGCCGCGAGGCTCGGCCCCCTCGCTCCCGGCACCTTCATCTTTACGGATTTTGAAAGGCTGGCGCCGGCGCAATTGCAGGCGGCGGTCGCCCTCCATGAGCGCATCGCCTCGCTCAATCCAGGCCTGTTGCTGCTCAACGATCCGGCAATCGTGCCACGCCGCTTTGACTTGCTGAAACGCCTGGAGGCCGCGGGCCTCAACCATTTCGATGTGCATCGGCTGGGTGAGCGCAAGTCGGTACGCCGCTTTCCGGTTTTCGTGCGCTGGGAAAGCCAGCATGAGCCGCCGCTGACCGGGCTGATCGACGGCACGGATGCGCTGGAAGCAGCGATTGCCCGTCTGCCGGGCCATGTCCGTCAAGACCCGGACCTGATGATCGTCGAATATGGCGCGGCTCCCTCGGCCGATGGGCGGTTCCGCAAATACTCGGCTTACAAGGTCGGTCCAACCGTCTATCCGCAGCACTGCTTCATCAATGAGAACTGGTACATCAAGTTTCCGAGCACCCGCTTCACCGAGGCCGACAGGGCCGAAAGCCGCGCCTACGTGGACGACAATCCGCATGCCGATCAGATCGGGCATGTCTTCGCACTGGCCGGCATCGACTATGGGCGCATCGATTACGGCATCGTCGACGGCCAGGTCCAGACCTTCGAAATCAATAATAACCCGTCCGTTCTGACGCGGCCGCCTGGCTGGGACGCGGGGGTGGATTACAGCCGCTACGCCGAGATGCACGAGCGGGCTCTGCGTGGCATCATGCGCCCGGTCTCGGGCCCCGACCTTTTACTCGGCAACGGTACCATGAGCGTCGATGCCATCCACGCCGATGCCATGCATGCGGTGCGGCAGAGGATTGCGGGATTCTCCCGGCGTCGGCGCCTGTCCCTGCGACCGCTCAAGAAGCGGCTGGCGCGGCTGTTTGGCTGGGGGTGACATGAGCGCAATTGGGCTTCACATTTAATGCAATGCAGCCCCTAATCGCTCCACTGCCCACGCGGCGCGGCATCATGCTTCTTCCGCCCTATCGCCAACATTGCCGGCATGTCGCGGATCGTCGCCGCGACAGCGCGCCTCGCCGGACCTTGGCTCTTTTTCCGACCCTCAAACGTCTTAGCTACAGTGAAGCTAAGGAGCAGGGTCGATGAGCCTCAGGAATAAAAAAATCGTGGTCACCGGTGGCAGCCGTGGGCTTGGCCTCGGATTGGTCGAGGCGCTGGTCGAACAGGGCGCCAGCGTGACCGTCGTTGCCCGTGGCGTCGAGGCGCTGGATGCGGTCGGTGCGCGGCTTGGGGTCGCCACTATCCGCGCCGACGTTGCGGAGGAGGGCGCGGCCTATCGCATTCTTAGCGAGGTTCGTCCTGACGTCGTGGTTCTGAATGCTGGTGCCACGCCCCGGATGGGCCGGTTGGACCAACTGAGCTGGGAAGATTTTTCAATCGCCTGGGAAACCGACGTCAAGGCCGGGCTATACTGGCTGCAGGCGGCGCTCAACCTGCCGCTCAAGCCGGGCAGCCGTGTTCTGGTGGGATCGAGCGGTGCCGCCGTCACCGGGTCGCAGTTGTCGGGCGGCTATGGCGGCGCCAAGCGCATGCTGTGGTTCATGGCGAAGTACGCCAACGGCGTTTCGCAGGAGAAGAAGCTCGGCATCCGCTTTCAGGCGATCGTGCCGCGGCAGATGATCCTCGGCACCGGAACAGGCGATGCGGCGGCCGGCGCCTATTCCGGATCCATGGGCATCACGCCCGAACAATTCGTCACCCGCTTCGGTGCGCCGATGCCGCCCCGGACCTTCGGCGACAGGGTGGTTTCCGTGCTGGAAGACCCGCAATATGCGGAGGGCATCGTCTTCGGCCTCAATGGCGACGCGGGCGTAACCGTGATGGAGGGGGCTGCGGCTTGAGCGAACGAGATCCTGCCGTGGACCGCGACCGACGGGAAGGGCTGCTTGCCCTTGCCGCCGCGATGCGGCCAGAGCTGCACCGCTATTGCGCGCGCCTGATGGGCTCGGTCATCGACGGGGAGGATGTCGTGCAGGACACGTTTGCGCGGGCCTTCGTTGCGCTGAATGAGCTGGGCGAGGTGCCGCAGCTCAGGCCCTGGCTGTTCCGCGTCGCCCACAACCGTGCGCTGGACCTGCTGCGCAGCCGCGCGATCCGCGCGGCGGAGCCTATCGAGGCGGCGCTTGAAATTGCCGACGACACCAAAGCCGACCCGGTGGAGATGCTGATGCGCAGGCAAGCTATACAGACCGCAGTGTCGCGCTTCGCGGAGCTTCCGCTGCTCCAGCGCAGCGTCGTCATCCTCAGAGATGTGCTCGACGAGCCGCTGGCCGAGATCGCTGCTTTGCTCGGCATCACCGTCGATGCGGTGAAAGGGCACTTGGCGCGCGGCCGCGCCCGGCTTAGGGAAGTCAGTGCGCAGGCCAGTTCGGCTCCCGATGCGCGTATCGCGTCGGCCGCCGTGGTCCGTTATGCGACCCTGTTCAACCAGCGGGATTGGGACGGCTTGCGCGCCCTGCTTGCCGACGACGTCAGGCTTCATCAGTCCCTGCATGCGCCGCGCTCGGGTGCGGCGGAGGTCGGCATGTTCTTCACGATCTACGCCAAAAGCGACCGCGTGTGGCTGACGCCGGCCTGGCTCGACGGCCGCGAGGTGATCGCTGTGTTCGAAAGCCATGCCGACCAGAAACCGCATCATTTCATGTGGCTGGAGTGGCGGGAAGGTCAGATCAGCTTCATCCGCGACTATCGCTATGTCAGCTATGTTACCGACGATGCCGAACTGGTGCTGGCCAAGGACGCCAGGTCCTTCGGTCGCGGCACCGGGCACTGAAGAGCGGGCGCGCATCTGACCATCATACGGGCGGTGCTGTTCCTGCCAAGGGGCCGATGCGGGGCTGGGCGTCACACCGCATGAGAATAACTTTGACGTGCCCACGCGTGACATCCCCTAACTCTGCTCGATCAGCGCGCGCGCCGCAGCTTTCCCTGCCGCAAGGATACGATCCGACAATTCCGTTCCCTCCACGGCACGGGCCAGCTGAAGCGTGCCAATGAGGGTCGCAAAGATAGCGAACGCAACGCCCTCCGGATCAGGAGTTTGCGGCGGCAGCTCTACCGACACCTGGTGCACCTGGGTCAGCAAACGCTCGGTATAAAGCTGACGCGTTTCGGGTGGCTCACGGGCGATTTCCGCCAGCAAGGCGGCAGAGGCGCAGCCCTTCCCGGGGTTATCCCGATGCGCCGCCGACAGATATGTGTCTATGGCCATTGCCAAGCCGCCGGAGGCCAATGCTTGCCGTATCTCGTCGGACTGATCCTCGAGAGCTGCAGCGACCGTTTCACGGACAAGCGCCGCCTTTGATTGAAAGTGGGGATAGAAAGCCCCGTTCGTCAGCCCGGCGTCGCCCATGATGGTTGCCAGTCCGGACGCCGCTATGCCGTTTTTCCGAAAGCGTTCCGCGGCGACCTCCAGGATCCGGCCGCGCGAGGCGTCCTTCCTGCCCTTTTCGTAGCGCATGGCTGCTATTCCTTTCTGCTATTGCATTATGGTCATAATCTGATATTACGACTGTAATTTAACGGATGAAAAAAAGCTAGCCCCCCATGAGTTTGGAGCACGAAATGAAAACGAATGCCGGAAAAACCGCCGTTGTGACCGGGGCCTCTTCGGGCATCGGCCGCGCCAGTGCCGAAGCCCTTGCGCGGGCCGGGTTCACCGTCTTCGGAACCAGCCGGCGCAAGGCCGGCAACGATCCGGACGGGGTGACCATGCTGATCTGCGACGTGACCGACAGTGAGGCCGTTGCCGCACTCGTTTCGACGGTGCTCTCGCAGACCGGCCGGATCGACCTCTTGGTCAACAATGCCGGCGTTGGCCAGCTTGGAGGCGCCGAGGAATTCTCGATTGCCCAGGTGCAGGCCCTGTTCGACGTCAATCTGTTCGGCGTCATCCGCATGACCAATGCGGTGCTGCCGTCGATGCGGCAGCGTGGCGAGGGACGCATCATCAATATCGGCTCTGTGCTGGGACTGGTGCCGGCGCCGTATTCAGCGCATTATTCGGCGGTCAAGCACGCGCTCGAGGGCTATTCGGAATCGCTCGACCACGAGGTTCGCGCCTTCAATATCCGCGTTTCGGTCATCGAGCCGGCATTCGTTCGTACTGTCTTCGACCAGAACGGGATCCAGCCGGATTCGCCGTTGCAGGAATACGATCAAGCCCGCGCTACGCTGGAAGCGCTGCTTCGCGACGTGATGCCTGTCGCCGACCGACCGGAAGTGGTGGCGCAAGTGGTCGTCAAGGCAGCGACCGATGCCCGTCCGCAACGGCGCTACACCGCCGGCAAGGCTGCGCGCCAGGTCAGCCTGCTGCGTCGCTTTGCTCCCGCGGGGATATTCGACAAGAGCCTGCGGAACCAATTCCGCCTGCCCGTTTGAACGCAGCGAGCAGAGGATTTCACGCACATGCGACACACCAAAATCACTCTCAGAAAGTCACTGCCATGAAGGCATTCGTCGTCGACAAGTACAGCAAGAACGGCACTCTGCGGCTAGCCGAAATGCCGGAGCCGAAACTCGGGGACAGCGATGTCCTGGTCGAGGTCCACGCAGCGGCGGTGAACCTGCTCGATTCCAAGGTCAAAACCGGAGAGTTCAAGCTGATCCTGCCCTATCGCCGGCCCTTTATCCTGGGTCACGACGTGGCCGGGAGGGTTGTGCGCGTGGGATCGAAAGTCCGCAAATTCAAACTCGGCGACGACGTCTATGCGCGGCCGCGCGATGGCCGGATCGGGACGTTCGCCGAGTTCATAGCCATGGATGAAGCCGACGTGGCCCTGAAACCCGGGAACCTCAGCATGGAGGAGGCGGCCTCGATCCCGCTGGTCGGCCTGACCGCCTGGCAGGCGCTCGTCGAAAGGGCCAAGCTGAAGAAGGGACAGAAGGTCTTCATTCAAGCCGGTTCCGGCGGCGTGGGGACATTCGCCATCCAACTGGCAAAGCATCTCGGCGCGACCATTGCGACCACCGCCAGCGCGGCGAGTGCCGGTCTGGTCAAGGGGCTCGGCGCCGATATCGTCGTCGACTACAGGAAAGACGATTTCGAGAAAGTCCTTTCGGGCTACGACGTCGTCTTGAACAGCCAAGACGCCAAGACACTTGAAAAATCACTGAATGTGCTGAAACCGGGTGGCAAGCTCATCTCCATCTCCGGCCCACCGGATCCGGAATTTGCCAGGGAAAAGGGACTGAACGTGGTGCTGAGGCTGGTGCTTCGCCTGCTGAGCCGCGGTATTCGAGCGAAAGCCAAGCGCCGTGGCGTGACGTTCTCGTTCCTTTTCATGTGGGCGCAGGGCGAGCAGCTGAGTAAGATCGCATCGCTCATCGAATCCGGCGCGATCCGCCCGGTCGTCGACCGGATATTTCCCTTCGAGGCGACCAATGAGGCGCTGGCCTATGTCGAAACAGGACGCGCCAAGGGCAAGGTCGTCATCAAGGTCAGATAGCAACTCAGCCGCGATCGAGGTCAGCCGCGCCGGGCTGCGTCGATCGCCGCGACGTCGATCTTCGTCATCTCCATCATCGCATCAAAGGCGCGTTTGGCTTCCTCGCCGCCGGCCGCCATGGCCTCGGTCAGCGTGCGCGGCGTGATTTGCCAGGACACGCCCCATTTGTCCTTGCACCAGCCGCACACGCTCTCCTGGCCGCCATTGCCGACGATGGCATTCCAGTAGCGGTCGGTTTCCTGCTGATCGTCGGTGGCGATCTGGAACGAGAAGGCCTCGTTCTGCTTGAATGTGGAGCCGCCGTTCAATCCGATGCAGGGAATGCCGGCGACGGTAAATTCGACCGTCAACACGTCGCCTTTCATGCCGGACGGAAAATCGCTCGGCGCACGGTGAACGGCGCCCACGCTGGTGTCGGGAAAGGTCTCTGCGTAGAAGCGCGCCGCAGCCTCGGCGTCCTTGTCGAACCAAAGGCAAATCGTGTTCTTCGGTATCTTTGGCATTGCATGTTCCTTTCGGCGTTGGAGTTGGCGGAGGTCAGCCCAGGAGATTGCGTGCTGTGCGCATGAAGATCCTCGACCCGATCGGGATCAGGTCGTCGGGAAAGTCATAGTCGGGATTGTGCAAGGCGGGGTGCCGCTCGCCCGCACCGAGGAAGAACATCGCCGACTTGGCACTATGGCCGAACAGGCCGAAATCTTCCGAGGCGCGCATCGGCAGGGCCTCTTCGCCGTGCGATACGCCCTCTTCATCGAGCGCGCGCCGCAGATGCTCCACCGCGTCCGGCGCGTTGACGCTGGCGACGAAGATCTCGTGATAGTCCCAGCGGGCGGTAAGGCGATGCTCGCCGGCGATCCTGGCGACCAGTGCCTCGGCAGCAGCACAAAGGTTCGCCATGCGCTCGTCACGCCGGGTGCGCAGCGTTGCCCACACCTGCGCATGAGCAGGCGCGATGCCGAACACGGCTTCGCCCATCGCGGCATGGGTGACGGTCAGCATGGAGAAGTCGTCGTCGGCGAAGGTTCCGCGCCCGAGCGCCGGCAGCGCCGGCATCAGCTCACTGATCGCCAGCATCGGCGAGGTGCCGGTCTCCGGCATGGATGAATGGGCGGTCTTGCCCTCCAGCACGATGCGCATGCCGCGTGACGCACAGTTGACCACGCCGGGCTTGAGCCGCACCTCGCCGAACGGCACGCCAGGCAGGTTGTGCAGCGAGAAAGCGAAATCCGGCGCGATCTCGCCGAAGCGGGGATCGGCAACGACGCCGGCTGCGCCATTGCCGGTTTCCTCCGCCGGCTGGAACATCAGCACGACGCGGCCACTTGCAGGCCGCTCGCGCCCCAACTGCCGGCCGAGGGATGCCAGGATGGCGGTGTGTCCGTCATGGCCGCACATATGCGACTTGCCCGGCACGCGCGACGCATGCGGCACGCCTGAAAGTTCTTCGATAGGCAAGGCATCGAGTTCCGAACGGAACAGCACCGTCGGCCCTGCTTTGCCGCTGTCATATGTGACCGCGACGCCGTGCCCGCCGAGCTGTGTCAGCACCTTGTCCGGCCCCGTATCGGCGAGGAAGGCGACGACCTCCTTTGCCGTCTTCTCCTCTTCATTCGAGATTTCCGGATACTGGTGCAGCTGGCGCCGCCACGCCGTCAACTCGACGATGTCTCGGTTGGTCAGAGTCATGCTTTTTCAACCTCCGCTGCATTCTTCATCGACACGTCCAGGCACAGGGGTGCCGCAATGATGAATTGCTAGCGACAAAGGGCAGTTCCCGCCACAGTCCAAGTTTCAGGCTTCGGCAGGCCAGAAACGGCCGTTCTCCCGGCCATCCGCAGCCTACTGATTGATCTCGGGCTCGACGAGCTTTGCCAGATTTCTGAGCGACTCCTGCCAGCCGAGATAGCAGGCCTCGACCGGAATGACGTCCGGAATGCCGGCCTGGGTGATGTCGATTTCAGTGCCGACCGACACTTTTTTCAAGACCACGGTCACCCGTATCTCGCCGGGCAGGTTGGGATCGTCGAATCTGTCGGTGTAGAGCAGGCGCTCGCCCGGAACGAGTTCAAGGTATTCGCCGCCGAAGGCGTGGCTGTCGCCGGTGGTGAAATTGCGGAACGACATCTTGAATGTGCCTCCGACCTTTGCCTCGAAATTATGGACCGTGCAGGTGAAGCCGTTTGGCGGAAGCCACTTGGCCAGCGCGTCCGCTTCGACGAAGGCGCGATAGACCTTTTCCGGGCTGGTCGTCAGAACGCGGTGCAAACGTACGGTGCCGGGCATATGCTGGATCCTTTCATGAATGCCTGTTCGATACCCCAAGGACGAACGAGGTGTAACCAGTCCGACATTGGTTTGCGAATTTTTCGACGGGATGCGGCCTGCCTACGCCGCGGGCATGCCGCGCGCCTATCAACACGAAGCTCGGGCGAGGCGACGGACGAACACACCGGCTGTGGAGCTGGCGTTCACCTGCTAGATCGGGTTCCTGAGCCATCTTGTTGTTCAGGCGCGGTTTTACCGAGCAGCGCGAATGGCCGCGTGCCCCGGTCAATGCTTCGAACGCCGCTAAATAGGGCAGCGCGTCTTTGCCGTCCATGTGCCGATCATTAGAATTTGCATCTGATCAGAGTTGATTTCCTATCAGGCCGTTAATGCGGCCATGCTGTTAATCAGCATTTGCTAATGAGTCTTTCGAACCTGAGGCAAGCAATGACCAAGAATCTCGGCAATGCACGTCATACGCCGGCGAAGGACCAGCAGGTCTCCCTTCTAGGCAAGGCCGCGCCGGCACTGTTTCCGCTGGTCGTAGCGGCGCTGGGCTACATGGTTGGCAAGCAGTTCTTCGGCATCTAGGCGCGAAGACGGGTCTTCCGTTCCCCAAACGCTCAACATCTCGGCGGACCGGCCACGCGCGGGCCGCCGTTTGCGTTGCCGCCATCTAATCCCGTTCCGACTCCAGCCGCTCGCGGAAATCGTCAAGCTCTGCCTGAGCGATGCCGGCGACCTCGGCGTTGCCGGGGTAGCTGCCGCCCGCGACCTCGTTGCGGAAGCCCGACAACGCTTCGACCCGCGCATCCCTCACTGCCTTTTGCAGCACGGCCAGGTCACCCCAGGCTCGCGCATGGCGGGGCAGGCGGGCACTCTCGCCACAGATGTCCGAGGTGAACAGGAAGACCACGTCGGCCTCGGCGCCCGAGCCGAGTGACACGGTAACCAGCGATGTGCGGCGGTTGATCT
>NZ_RZPW01000168.1:0-9484 GCF_003998455.1 Mesorhizobium sp. M7A.F.Ca.CA.001.08.2.1
CCGTTAACCCGGATTCGTTGTCCTGCACGGCCTGCGGCCCGCTTCATCCCCAGCCTCCATTCGCTGGCGATAAAACCGGACAACTCACGTGCTACCTAATCCGGACAACTCATGTGCTTACGACACGGCCCGCGGCCCACTTGCCTCCCACAAGCCGCTCCTGTAAGAGATCCGCCATGAACACGCGCGCCAGCAACGCTTCCCGTCCGACCGGTTTTTCCGGCGAGACCGTGCGCGCGCTGGCTTCGACCCTGCTTCTTCTCGGCCTTATCGGCGATCGCCGGGTTCGCTGAAGGAGCGCCCGGCGGTCGAACCGCCGCGCAAGCGCATGCTCCTTGGCAATCACATCAAGCGAACGAAATTCTGGTAAAGGCGCCGCTCGCCATCAATCCACCTGAAGGTGGATCCATGAGCCGCCGGGAGAAACGACGATGAACGCACGAGAAGAGATCCGCTCCGATGCCGCGGTAGCCGACACGGATTCGGCCAAAGGCATGCCCGACGCAGCCCGCAAATATCAGCCCTATCCGACCGTCGGTCTCACCGATCGCACCTGGCCTTCGAAGGTGATCGACAAGGCGCCGATCTGGTGCTCGGTCGACTTGCGCGACGGCAACCAGGCGCTGATCGATCCTATGGGCCATGAGCGCAAGGCACGCATGTTCGGCCTGCTGCTCGACATGGGCTTCAAGGAGATCGAGATCGGCTTCCCGTCGGCCTCCCAGACCGATTTCGACTTTGCCCGCTGGTGCATCGAGGAAGGCAACGTACCCGCCGATGTCTCGCTGCAGGTGCTGGTGCAGTGCCGGCCGGAGCTGATCACCCGCACCTTCGAGGCGCTGAAGGGCGCCACCAACCCGATCGTCCATTTCTACAATTCGACCAGCGAGCTGCAGCGTCGCGTCGTCTTCGAGAAGGACGTCGGCGGCATCAAGCGGATCGCCACCGACGCCGCCAAGATGATCACCGACATGGCGGCCAAGGCCGGCGGAGGCTTTCGTTTCGAGTATTCGCCGGAAAGCTTTACCGGCACGGAGCTGGAAGTGGCGCTGGAGATCTGCAACGCCGTCACCGAGATCGTCAGGCCGACCGCTGACAACAAGCTGATCATCAACCTGCCCTCGACGGTCGAGATGTCGACACCCAACATCTATGCCGATCGCATCGAGTGGATGTGCCGCAACCTCGACAACCGGGAGAACCTGCTGGTCTCGCTGCATCCGCACAATGACCGCGGCACCGGCATCGCCACCACCGAGCTCGGCCTGATGGCCGGCGCCGACCGTGTCGAAGGCACGCTGTTCGGCAATGGCGAGCGCACCGGCAATGTCGACATCGTCACGCTGGCGCTGAACATGTACACGCAAGGTGTCGATCCGTTGATCGACTGCTCGGACATCAACCGGATGAAGGACGTCTATGAATATTCGAACCAGTTGAAGATCCCCGAGCGCCACCCCTATGTCGGCGAACTCGTCTACACCGCCTTTTCCGGTTCGCACCAGGATGCCATCAACAAGGGCATGAAGGCGCTGAAGAAGGCCAATACGAGCCTGTGGGAAGTGCCCTATCTGCCGATCGACCCGGCCGATGTCGGACGCAGCTACGAAGCCATCATCCGCATCAATTCGCAGTCCGGCAAGGGCGGCATCGCCTATGTGCTGCAGGCCGATTACGGCCTCAATTTGCCGCGCAACCTGCAGATCGAGTTCAGCCAGGAAATCCAGGCGATCACCGATGCCGAGGGCAAGGAAGTGCCGGCCAGGCGCATCTACGAGCGCTTTCTCGAGACCTATGTCGACCAGCCCGGCGCGCGGTTGAAATTCCTCGATCACCACACCTATCCCAGCACCGAGATCAAGGGCCGGCGCGTCGTCGAGGCGGTCATCCTCGACAACGGCAAGGAACTGACGATATCGGGCACAGGCACCGGCCCGATCGACGGCTTCGTCGATGCGCTGTCACGTCATCTCGGTGTCGAGATGTCGGTGCTCGACTATTCCGAGCACTCGATGCAGCGCGGCTCGAACGCGTCGGCCATTTCCTATGTCGAGATGGAATATCCCGGCGGCAAGCTGTTCGGCGCAGGCATCAACACCAACATCGTCGCCGCCTCGCTGGAAGCAGTGATGTCCGCCGCCAACCGTATCGTCGGCAAAAAAGCCGGCTGACGCCCGACGGGAACAAAGATCGGAACCGTCCCAATCTGGTGATCGGTTCCGACCTTTCGGGCCGTTAACCACCGCGGAATTATCCGGTGGGTACGTGATCGCATAATGGGGTGTATACTTGTGTGGTGGTGCGGGACCTATATGATCGCGCCTCAACCTGTGCCGACTTCGAGAGGATCGACACTTGCAGCATGCCACGCCTGCCGCCCCCGCAGTGCGCGAGACACTGGAGCGACTGCTTGCCAGCCAAACGTTCGGCCGATCCGAACGCGCGCGCAAGCTGCTACGTTATCTTGTCGAACGTGAACAGGCCGGCCAAGCCGACAGGCTCAAGGGCTTTTCCATTGCCATGGATGTTTTCGGCAAGGACGGCGATTTCGACCCGTCCACCGATGCCGTGGTGCGGGTGCAGGCAGGCAGGCTGCGCGAGCTTCTGCAGCACTATTTCGCCAATGAGGGAATTGCCGAACCGGTCCGCATCGCCATTCCGCGCGGCGGCTATGTTCCTGCCTATGAATCGAATGCGATCCGCCTGCCGGATATTGCCGAGGCTGTTCCCGAACTCAGGCTGGACGGCGCCGCATCCGCCGATCGGTCAAACGAAGCCGGCACGGGCACGCCGGAGGCGATGTCTCTGACTTCCGTACTGACTTCGCCTGCCCCCTCGGTGGCGCGCCATCTCCGCTTTTTCTGGATGGCGATCGCCCTGGTCATCGCCATGCTGGGCGTACTGATCCTTCGCCAGGGCAGCACTGCCTTGCTGGCAGGCGGCGACATCTCGGCAACGCCGGAGACCGCTGGCGCAACCGCAAGCATCACATCGTCGGCAAGGGCTGACGCCCTGCCGCAAGTCTATATCGGACTCAAGGCTGACGGCCCCGACGCCAGCCGTGTCGCCGCATCGCTGCGCGCCGGCCTGAGTGGCTTCGATACGATCGACTTCATTGGTCGCGACACCGTCAACGATCCAGCCGACGACGCTGCGAGCTTCATATTCGACATCCTGCCCGGACCGGACGCGGGCGATATCACGATAGAACTGCAAAGCATGGCGTCCGGACGGGTGCTTCTATCGCGCAATCTCACCCCTGCCGACAGCGCACCTGCGGCGGTCGAAGACCGTATTGCCGACATGCTGAGCTCGGCACTCCCCGCCTCCGGCACCATCTACAACTATATCGAGCAGACCGGCACGCCAAACGGTCTGACGCAGTGCCTGCTGCTCAACGGCAAATATTACCTCGACCAGAACGCCAGGACCCATGAGGCGGCCTATCGTTGCCTCGAGAAGCTGGCCAATGGTGGAACCAAGTCCTCACTCGTCTATTCGGAACTTGCTTCCCTGCATCTCGAGGCGGTGTCCGATCATTACGCCTATCCGCCCAACGCGACGATTGAAACAGCCGTCGAGTTTGCCCATCGCGGCGTGCAGATGGGTCCGACCAGCCCTTATGCGCATCGCGCCTACGGCTATGTCAGTTCGCGCCTCGGCAATACGGACGAATCAATCCGCTGGATGCGCAAGGCCTATGAACTCAACCCCTACGATCTCGGCATGGCCGCCGCTTACGGCTACGGGCTGATCTTCGCCGGACGATACGCCGAGGGAACGCCGATCCTCGATCATGCGGCGGAGACCTTCAGCGGACACCCGACATGGTGGGACTATGGGCTGTTCGTCGGTGAGCTCATGCTCGGCGACACGAACAAGGCAGTCGCGGCCAGCATGGCACTGAGAACGACGGCAACGAAATCACACTATCTGGCGGCACGGCTGATCGGCGCCAAGGCTGCCGGACAGGACCATCTGGTGAGCACGCTGCTGAAACAGTTGACCACCGAGTTCCCCAAATTTGCCGCCGATCCGCGGGCGACTTTCGTCGAGCGGAAATATCCGGCCGACCTGACCGCCCGGCTGGTTCAGGCACTGCGCGCTGCCGGGCTCGGCAGCCCGAGCTGACACCATCGACGTCCGCGGACTGGCTGCGCCGTGTCCCGATGGATTTACTGCGCTCCGATCGCCGAAAGTCGATTGATCCCCAAGTTCTGTACACAACCGTACAAATCGCGAAAATTTTACTGGTCATCATGTCGGACTAGGAGCAATTCAGCCACGATTGGTGTCGCGCATTCTGCAATAACAAAAAATCAGCTTTCATGACCGCATCACTTTTTGCCGCCGAAGAGGGTGTTGGCTCGAAGGCCATCGTCCTGCTGCACGGTTTCGGCGGCTGCCACGATGTATGGCGCGAGGTGATTTCCGCTCTGACGCCTTCCACGCATACGCTGGCCTATGATCTGCCTGGGCATGGGATGTCGCTCGACTTTCCCGCCGCCGGTCCGGCCAGGGTGGCGGCCAAGGCCGTGCTGACCGACCTCTCGGAGCGTCGGCTGAAGCGCGTTCATCTCGTGGGCCACTCGATGGGTGGTGCCGTGGCGGCGCTGATGGCGCTGGCCGAGCCCGAAAAGATAGCCTCGCTGACGCTTCTGGCGCCGGGCGGCCTTGGCCCCGAAATCAACGGGCCGCTGTTGCGCCGCTATGCCGAAGCCGCGGATCGGTCCGAGATCCGCTCCTGCCTCTCCCAGATGTCGGGACCTTCTGCCCTGCCGCTCGAACATACGGTGGACATCCTTTGGGAAATGCGCAGGCGACCCGGCCAACTCGAAAAGCTGGTCGGGATCGCGGCCGCCATGACCGTGGACGATCGGCAAGGCGTCATCCCGCACGATCGCCTCGATCGGCTGAACATGCCGGTAATGGTGGCATGGGGAACCAGCGATGCGGTGCTGCCCTTTACCCAGGCGGATGACCTGCCGGCGCATTTTCACGTGCACCACGTGCTGGAGGCGGGCCATATGCTGGCCGAGGAAGCACCCGACCTCGTTGCCGAGATCATTCGCCGCAACACCAGCCGCCGCGCCAGGCCGCACCGCCAGAAATTCGCCGCAGCAGCAAGCTGACCTTTTCGCGCACGACGACCCTCCTGAGCATCCCGACGCCGTCGATCTCGCCAGTGCATTTTGCCGGCGGCTGTGTTAACCCAGTGTTAACCAAACCCACGAGGCAGACGCCGATGAAGGAAGCAGGCGAGAAGACCATCGACCAGTCGAAGAAACTGTCCGATGCCATCCGTGATGTCAAAAATGCCTTCGCCGACCGCGACGATGTCGTCGTCGACATGCGCGAGGCGCATCGCATGCGTCTCGATCTGCTTGCCGCCGAGCTGGCGCCGGTTTTTGCCGATGTTCCGGCCGACATGGACAATTTCGACTTTGTCGTCTCGTCGGGCTTGCAGCCGCGCCTGTGGATCGACGCCATCAGCCATGTCGCCATGGGGCGCGACCGCCGCACCTATCGCTTCCTCAAGGACACCCGCATCGGCCGGGTGGTGCTTGCCGAATCCACTGAGATGAAATCGGTTGCCGATTCCGTGACGCGCTATGTCGCCGAGCGCATCGTCGAGCGTCAGAGGATGCTGGAAGGCGGCGTCGAACCCGCCGTCGCCGGCCTGAAACGTGCGTATGTGCCAGAAGCCGAACCGCCGCTGCGCGCGACGGAGCGCGGCAAACGCTGGTCGGCCCTTCTGTCCGGGCTTGGCCTGGTCGCTGCCGGCGCACTGGTCGGCCTTGTGGTGTCGGTCGTCCTGTTCTGGGACCGCATCGTGGCCATGGTTGTCAATTTGCGGCCATAGCGGCCTCGGCGCCAAGCTCCACCGTCTGCAGATCGGATGGCGGTATGGACGGCCCGGTCAGGCCGCGCCGTGTCAGCCGGATCCGCCAGTTTCCCTTTTCACCGTCAATGTCGAACAGATTATACTGCGCCGCCGGGTGCTTGCCACCCGGCGCCTGGCCGGCGGCAGCGACACCGACCGCCGGGATCCTGACGCCTCGACCGCCGATGAAGAACAGCGACGGCAGATGCGAATGGCCGTGCAGCACAAGGTCGGCGCCATGGCGGCGAATGATCTTGTTGAAGCGGGCGATGCCGAACAGCCGCTTGTGCTGCGGGACCGCGCCGCGCACCGGCGGATGATGGATCATGATGACGCGGAACAGCCCCTGTCCGGCAGTGTCCTGGAGGATTTTGCCGAGCCTATCCCCCTGGCCTTCCATGAAAAACCCATTGGCCATGAAGGGTGCCGTGGCGCGCGCCGTCGAGACGCCGATCAGCGCGACATTGCCGCGTACACGCAGATAGGGGAAGGCGTTGCGGTCGACCGGCGTGTTGACGCCGTCGCCGCTCATCCACGCCGCCCAGGACCGACAGACCTTGTCGAAGGCGCCCGGCACATAGGCGTCGTGATTGCCCGGAACGACCGAAACATCATGCGGCGGCCCCAGCGTCTCCAGCCAGTGCCTGGCCATCTCGATCTCGCCGTCGAGCGCCAGATTGACCAGGTCGCCGGTGACGGCGAGGTGATCAGGCGTGTTCGCCTTGATGTCGGCGACGATCGTGTCAATGACCGCATCATGCATATGGCGGCGGCGGTTGCGCTGCCAGTTGACATAGCCGAGCACGCGCTTGGAGGCGAGATCGCGATAGGATACATCGGGGAGCGGCCCCAGATGGACATCGGAAATATGCGCGAGCCTGAACATACAACCTTCATAGGCGACCCGCGCGCGGCTTTCCACCCACGGTTTCGCTATCAATGACGAGCCCTGAAGATGCCTTCCGCCAGACCGGCTGGCCAGGGTTGAGGGCCAGGCTGTTCCATCTCTATTTCGTGCTGCGGAGGCCGATGACGCTTGGCGTGCGCGGCCTGATCCACGACACAGCGTCCAGATCCGTCTTCCTTATTCGCCATACCTATGTACCGGGCTGGCAGCTTCCCGGCGGCGGCGTCGAAGTCGGCGAGACGATGAACGAGGCGCTGGCCCGTGAACTGGCCGAGGAAGGCAACATCGCTCTGACCGCCCCGCCGGTGCTCAAATCGATGCATTTCAACCGCCGCTCCAGCCACCGCGACCATGTCGGCTTTTATCTGCTCGAGCATTTCAGCCAGACGGCGCCGAAGCTGCCGGACCACGAGATCGCCGAAGCCGGCTTCTTCCCGCTCGACCGCTTGCCGCAGGGCACGACGCCGGCGACGCTGCGCCGGATCGCCGAGGTTTTTGACGGCGAGCAGCCCTCGCCCTACTGGTAGATCAGGCCGCCGCTTTCTCGAAGCGCGCCCGGTCATGCCGTGCGCCATAATCGAGATCCGGTCCGACAGGCACGATCCGCGTCGGATTGATCGTCTGGTGGCTGCCGTAATAATGAGCCTTGATGTGATGCATGTTCACCGTCCCGGCCACGCCAGGGACCTGATAGAGATCGCGCAGATAGTTGGACAGGTTCGGGTAGTCGGCGATGCGGCGCAGGTTGCATTTGAAATGGCCGACATAAACCGGATCGAAGCGCACCAGCGTGGTGAACAGCCGCCAGTCGGCCTCGGTGATACGACCGCCGACGAGATAGCGCTGTTTTGCCAGCCGCTCCTCCAACGTATCCAGCGCCGAGAACAGCTCGCCGAAAGCCTCTTCATAGGCGCGTTGCGTGCTGGCGAAGCCGGCGCGATAGACGCCGTTGTTGATGGCTGGATAGACCAGCGCATTGATGCGGTCGATCTCGCCGCGCAACGCCTTCGGATAGAAATCCAAGCTGGCGTCGCCCCATTCATCGAAGGCTGAATTCAGCATGCGGATGATTTCGGAAGACTCGTTGGAGACGATGGTCTGCTCCTTTTTGTCCCACAGCACCGGCACAGTCACCCTGCCCGAATAGGCGGGATCGGCCTTGGCATAGATCTGGTGCAGGAAGTCGAGGCCGTAGAGCGTGTCGCCCGTGGCGCCGTCCTCAGCTACGAACGTCCAGCCGTTGGCGCCCATGAAATGATGCACCACGGACACCGATATGATGCCCTCCAGCTTCTTCAGCGCGCGAAAGATCAACGTCCGGTGGGCCCACGGACAGGCAAGCGAGACATAGAGGTGATAGCGGCCGGGCTCGGCCTTGAAACCGCGCGTCCGGCCTTCGGCGGGCGCCCCGTCAACGGTGATCCAGTCGCGCCATTGCGACTGCGCCCGCACGAACCTGCCACCATTGTCCGCCGTATCGTACCAGCGGTCCTGCCATCTTCCTTCGACCAGCAATCCCATGCGAATCTCCTTGCGTCCTGTTGGTTGATGTAGGCGCAAGGCTGCCCTGTCGAAGACGTCAGGTGCTGAACAGACCGTCACTTGGCAGAAATGACGGACAGAAACGGCCGATTGCAGCGGCGGGAAATTGATGCTAGCGGACAATCCGCATGTTCGACTTTGCTTTGATCCGGTTTGACCGACGACGAAAGGGCGCCCGCGCTTGATGAAGCGCTGACTGGCGAATGCTGCCGTTTGCAGCAACCTTTCCTCCTTGTACCGGACCGCAAAGACCATGAGCCTTGCCGACGTGAAATACCTGCCGGAAACCCCGGCGCACGACCCCGAGATCGAAGCCATCAACGACGAAGCCTTCGGGCCCGGCCGCTTTGTGCTGGCCGCCTACAAGATTCGTGAGGCCGGAGGGCACGAGCGCTCGCTGTCCTTTGTCGCCGTCAATGGCGACATCGTCGTCGCCTCGGTGCGCATGACCCGCATCGCCGCCGGTGCCGGCCGCGCATTGATGCTCGGGCCGCTCGCCGTGCGGCCGGCCTTCAAGAATCTCGGCATCGGCCGCCGGCTGGTGGCGATCGCGCTGGAGGCCGCTGCCCGGGCCGGCGCACCTGCCGTCATGCTGGTCGGTGACGAGCCCTATTACGGGCCGCTCGGTTTCAAGCGGATTCCGCGCGGCCAGATTTCGATGCCGCGCCCCGTCGACCTCGACCGGCTGCTGTCGCACGAGATCGCGCCGGGTGCGGTCGCCAGGCTCTTGGGCGAGGTCTGCCACGCCGATCAGGCCAGGGTGACCGATCCTACCGCGGCGATGGCTTGACCTTTCCCATCGATCTGGCGCCTGATCCGTCCACTGTTCCTGAGATCAAAGGATGACGTCATGAACCCGAACGGCCAGATCGCGATCGTCACCGGCGGCGGCTCCGGCCTTGGCGAGGCAACGGCGCGCGCGCTGGCCACCAAGGGAGCCCGCGTCGCCATCTTCGATGTCGGTATTGACCGCGCGGCCAAGGTCGCGGCCGAGATCGGCGGTATTGCCGTCCAATGCGACGTCAGCAGCGCCGACAGTGGGACTGCTGCCCTCGCCGACGTCGCCGCCAAGCTTGGCGAGCCGCGTATCCTGATCAATTGCGCCGGCATCGCCATCGGCGTGAAGACGATCGGCAAGGATGGTCCCCATC
>NZ_RZPW01000169.1:0-9484 GCF_003998455.1 Mesorhizobium sp. M7A.F.Ca.CA.001.08.2.1
TTTCTGCACGGCGCATCGAATGCCTTCTTCTGGGAAGAATTCGGCTTCTGGTGCTTTGGCGGCTTCGACGACGTCAACCGGCTGCTGCGCGACCGCCGTTTCGGCCGCCAGAATCCGGCCGGCATTCCAGACAGTCGCGGTATCGGACAGGACCGTAGCCATCTCAGGGCTTTCGACGGCATCGAAGCCAATTCGATGCTGGAACTGGAGCCACCCGTGCACACGCGGCTCAGAACACTGGTGAACCGTGCCTTCGTCTCACGTCAGGTCGAACGGCTGCGGCCGCGCGTCGAAGCGCTCGCCAACCAACTGATCGACCGTTTCGACCCGGGCAAGACAGTCGACCTGCTGCCCGCCTTCGCGGCGCCCTTGCCGGTCACCATCATTGCCGAAATGCTCGGCGTGCCGGTCGAGATGGGGCCGCAACTGCTCGACTGGTCGCACCAGATGGTCGCCATGTACATCCATGGCCGCACCCGCGAGATCGAAGAGATGGCCAACCGCGCCGCGGGCGAATTTGCCGATTTCCTGCGTTTCCATGTCACCGAGCGACGCAAGAACCCTGGCGACGACCTGCTGTCGCTGCTGATCTCGGCGCAGGAGGACGGCCAAAAGCTGTCGGAGGACGAGATGGTGTCCTCGACGATCCTGCTGCTCAATGCCGGTCATGAAGCGACAGTGCATCAGACCGGCAACGCTGTCCGTTCGATCCTTATGCAAGGCGGCGATGTCAGCCGCTTCTTCGGCTCACCCGAAGCGACCGCGGCAACGGTCGAGGAATGCCTGCGCTTCGACGCGCCGCTGCACATGTTCACGCGCTATGCCTATCAGGAGACCGAAGTCGCACCTGGCATTATCGTGCAGCCGGGCCAGACGATCGGGCTGCTGCTCGGCATGGCCAATCATGACCCGCGCGCCTTCGCCGAACCGCAAGCTTTCAGGCCCGATCGTCCGGACCAGAAGAACGTGTCATTCGGCGCCGGCATCCATTTCTGCATCGGCGCGCCGCTGGCCAGGCTAGAATTGCAGGTGTCGCTGAAAACCCTGTTCGAACGGCACCCGAAGCTGCATCTTGCCGAAAGGCCAAGCTTCCGCGACACTTACCACTTCCATGGGCTGGAAAGGCTCGCCGTCGGCTTTTGACGAAGCGCGGATTTGGGCGCCGGCCTATTCCAGCCATAGCGCCAGCAGCAACCACAAGGTCGGCTCACCGGACCGCCCACGATGCCCTTCCACGACAAGGCACCGGAAGCTGTCTCAGCCAGTTCCAGCGAAATAGTCATACGCAGGCAGCACAAGCTTGGGGGAGAGCCTGAAGGCCGTTGCTGGCAGCCCCTGTCGATCCATGCCAAATCGCAAGATCGGTCGAGCGCGATATATCCGGAAAGGCCTAACTGGTGTCGTCACGGAGAAAGAGACGTTGAAGGCCGCACTTGAAAACTACCAAGCCCGAATGCAGCGGGTGCTAGACCATATAGACCAGAATCTGGATGACGATCTGGGGCTGGAGGCGTTGAGCGGTGTCGCGGCGTTCTCGAAATATCATTTCCACCGACAGTTCACGTCCACCTTCGGGGTGTCCGTGCATCGCTATGTCCAGCTCGCCCGCATGAAGCGTGCTTCGTACAGACTTGCCGAAAGTGACGCCCAAAGCGTCACCGACATAGCCATGGATGCCGGTTACGACGCGCCGGATGCCTTCGCCCGCGCCTTTCGGCAACGGTTCGGACAATCGCCGTCGTCGTTCCGGAAGTCTCCCGACTGGGGGTCGTGGCTCATGGCCTTCGGGCCCCTCGAAAAAGCAAGGAACACGCTTATGCAGATAATCTTTGAACACGACGACGTGACGATCCGCGATGTGCCCCCGACGCCGGTGGCGATCATGGAGCACCGCGGAGACCGGGCGACGCTCCAGGACACCATCCAGCGGTTCATCGCCTGGCGTAAGGCGGCGGGCTTGTCGCCCGAGACAAGCCCGACCTTCAACGTCTTCCGTTCCGAAAGGGAGCCCGCGGTCCCGGCTGATTACAGCATGGACATTTGTGCCGGGACAGACCGGCCGATCGAGGCGAATGACGGGCAGATGAAGGCTGGCGTGATCCCCGGCGGGCGCTGCGCGGTGCTGCGCTACCCTGGCAATACCAACAATCTCGAACCCGCAGCACTTTATCTTTATCGTGAATGGCTTCCGGCCAGCGGCGAGGAAGCACGCGACTTTCCGATCTATTGCCAACGACATCTGTCCCACTTCCCGGAGGGCCCGCTACGCGAAGTGGTCGTTGAACTCTTTCTGCCTCTGAAATAGCTCGGCAGGACAGCGGTTTGTCCCCCCGATCGCGAGCATCATGGCGACGCGAGATCAAAGCTTGATCACATACTCCTTGCGAGTCGTTTCAAGCACTTCCCAGCTGCCCTTGAAGCCGGGCTTCAGCACAAAGCTGTCGCCGGTCTTGACGGTGCGCGCTTGCCCACCGTCCTCCGCGATCACCGAAACGCCGGACAGGATGTGGCAGAACTCCCACTCGTCATAGACGATGCGCCATTTGCCCGGGGTCGATTCCCATATGCCGGCATAGAGGCCGCCGTCGCGCTCCTCGACATTCCAGGTGCGGAATTTGGGATCGCCCGAGATCAGCCGGTCGGGCGCCGGTGCACCCTGTTCGGCGTCGACAGCGTCGACGCCGATGGAAAGAAATTTCGACTCGCTCATGATCGGTCAGACCTTGGCTAGAGCCTGTTCGAGGTCGGCGACGATGTCGTTGACGTCCTCGATGCCGATCGAAAGCCGCACCGTGTCCGGTCCTGCGCCGGCCTTGACCTTCTGCTCGTCGGAAAGCTGGCGGTGCGTGGTCGAAGCTGGGTGGATGACCAGCGACTTGGTATCGCCGACATTGGCGAGGTGCGAGAACAGCTCGAGAGCCTCGACGAATTTGACGCCCGCGTCATAGCCGCCCTTCAGCGCGAAGGTGAACACGGCGCCGGCGCCAAGCGGTGAGTACTTCTTCTGCAGCGCGTTGTTCTTGTCTGAGGGCAGGCCGGGGTAATTCACCGATGCGACCTTGGGGTGGTTGGACAGCCAGGCGGCAACCGTCACGGCATTGTCGCAGTGGCGCTGCATGCGCAGCGGCAGGGTTTCCAGGCCGGTCAGGATGAGGAAGGCGTTGAACGGGGAGATCGCCGGGCCGAGATCGCGCAGGCCGAGCACGCGCGCGGCAATGGCGAAGGCGAAATTGCCGAAGGTTTCGTGCAGGACAAGACCACCATATTCGGGGCGCGGTTCCGACAGCATCGGGTATTTGCCCGATTTCGACCAGTCGAAGGTGCCGCCGTCGACGATGGCGCCGCCGATCGAATTGCCGTGACCGCCGATGAATTTGGTCAGCGAATGGACGACGATGTCGGCGCCATGCTCGATCGGCCGGATGAGGTAGGGCGAGGCCAGTGTGTTGTCGACGATCAGCGGCAGGCCGTGCTTGCGCGCGATGTCGCCGATCTTCTCGATGTCGACGAAGGTGCCGCCCGGATTGGCGAGGCTTTCGATGAAGATCGCCTTGGTCCTGTCGTCGATCTGGCTTTCGAAGGTCGAGATATCGTTGGTGTCGGCCCATCGCACCTCCCAGCCATAATTCTTGAAGGCATGGCCGAATTGGTTGATCGAACCGCCGTAAAGCTTGTTGGCCGCGACGAAATTGTCGCCCGGCTGCATCAGATTGTGGAACACGATCACCTGCGCCGCATGGCCGGAGGCGACCGCGAGTGCCGCCGTGCCGCCTTCAAGGGCCGCCATGCGCTCTTCCAGCACCGCCTGGGTCGGGTTCATGATGCGGGTGTAGATGTTGCCGAAGGCCTTCAGCCCGAACAGCGACGCGGCATGGTCTGCATCGTCGAAGACGAAGGAGGTCGTCTGGTAGATCGGCGTGGCGCGCGCGCCGGTCGCCGGATCGGGCTTGGCACCGGCGTGGACGGCGAGCGTGTTGAAACCTGGCGTGCGGGTCACTGAAAACCTCCCTTTTGAAACTCTTGAAATCGCCGGGCATTCTTGGCGAAGCATGAGCGCGAATGCAAAGAAGAAAATACCCTTCGGCTAGCGATCTGCGGCCGAGGCCCGAGAAAATGCGCTGGCCTAAGGAATAATTTTGCGCCTAAGGCGCATCGCGCGTCAGGCCTTGCTTTTGGTGCACGTCGTTATCCCAAAACCGCTGCGCACTTTTGAGCGACGTGCACTACTTCTGCCGCACGCCAAAACTCTGGAATCCCGACCGCATCAGCGGCTTCTTCGACGACAGCACGCCGGAATTGACGCCGGTCCAACCGATCTCGCCGGACAGCTTGCCATATTCGATCTTGGGGCAGCGGTTCATCACCACCTTGATGCCGGCGGCCTCGGCGCGCGCGGCTGCTTCGTCATGGCGCACGCCAAGCTGCATCCAGATCACTTTCGGCAAGGGATCGAGCCGCAACGCCTCGTCGACGATGCCGGGCACCGCCGCCGGCGCGCGAAAGATGTCGACCATGTCGATCGGCTCCGGAATATCGGCGAGCCTCGCATAGGTCATCCGGCCGAGGATCTCCTTGCCGGCCTGGCCAGGATTGATCGGAAACACCGAAAATCCCTTGGCCAGCAGATATTTCAGCACGAAATAGCTTGGCCGCACATCATTGGCGGACGCGCCGACCATGGCGATGGTCTTCACCGAATTGAGGATGCCGGCAATGTAAGTGTTGTCGTAGCTATCGTGGTTCATGCGGCTTCCTGCGGTAGTGGTATCGGTAAAGTTCACGGCTGAACCCAAGCGAGGCATAGAGAGCGCGGGCCGGTGTGTTGTCGGCCACCACCTGCAAGCATGCGGCGTGAGCCCCTGCCCGCCGCGCCCAGCCGATGAGGCCGCCGACGGTCTTGCGGCCCAGGCCTTGCTGCCTGAAACGGCCATCGGTTTCAACCGATTCCACCACAAGCAGGCCATTGCGGATGACACCATAGGCCAGGGCGGCAATTTGGCTGTCGCGTTCATAGGACACAAACGCCCGGTCGCCGACGATCAGCCCGGTCATCTCGCGAAAGATGCGGCGCTCGGCGTCGTCAAAGGCTCCCATGCGGAACCGCGCCGCGAGCCAGTCCTCGCCCGGCACCTTCAAAACGGTGACCTGCTCATCGCGAAATTCAGCCAGGTCGCCGATCCCGGCATGGAGATGGATCGTGCCGCCTTCCGGCTGGTAGCCGCGATGGTCGAGAGCGGCTTCGAGCTCGCCGGCGATGCCGGGAACCCGAAACAAGGGCGTCTGGCCGTGGCCGATGTAGAAGGACTCGGCGGCGTCGATGACTGCATCAGGCGCGCCACGCTCGCCGCGCAAGGGATTGGCCGAATTGGTACGCCGGATCCGTCCGCCCGATCGCCGCAGAAGCCAGCCATCAACCAACGTCTCGGTCGCCGCCGGCCAGCCTTCGCGGCACGCCTGCTCGACGCGCCAGTTGAGATCATCGTCGCCGGCGCTCACGCGTCATCCTCCCGCAGCGCTTCCTCCATAAACGCCTGCGGATCGGTACAGAAGTCGCGCATCATGCGAAAATGATCGGTATCGCTGAAATCCATGGCATCAAGTCCGAACCGGCTGATGCGGAACAGCCGCGCGCCAGGGCAAGCCATCAGCAGCGGCGAATGCGTCGCCATGATCACCTGCGCGGTGCCCGACTGGTCCATGCGCCTTAGCATCTTGAGCAGTTCGATCTGACGCGACGGGGAGAGCGCGCTCTCGGGTTCGTCGAGGATGTAGATGCCTTGCCTGCGGCAACGCTCCTCGAAAAAGCGGATAAAGCCCTCGCCATGCGACCAGGACAAGAAGTCCGGCGGCGGTGGCCTGAACGGGTCTTCCAGCGCCGCCTGATCGAGATAACGGGCCACGGAGTAGAAGGATTCGGCGCGAAAGAACCAGCCCGCTGTGACCTTCGGCAGCCAGTGGCCCCGAAATGTGTTTGCCAGCGCGGCACCACTCTTGTCGACGGCGCCGGAATGGTCGACCGGTCGATAGCCCTTGCCGCCGCCGGCTTCGTCGTAGCCGGCCAGTGCACCGATCGCCTCGAGCAGCGTCGATTTGCCGGTGCCGTTCTCGCCGACGATGATGGTGATCGGCGTGGTGAATTCGAGCTCGAACTCGTGGCCGCGAAACAGCGGCAGGTTCCAAGGGTATTTTTCCCAATCCTCAACCCGCGCGGGATCAAGCAGGATGCGCTTGAGATAGGGAGCCTTGAGCCGCGTCAGTTGCCTGCGATGGGCCATCAATCAGGCAGCGAAATCGTGCCGTCTTCGGCGATCGGAAAGGCCGGATTGTGCGCCACTTCCCAGACATGTCCGTCCGCGTCGGCGAAGTAGCCGTACCACCCACCCCAGAAGGCGCGCCCGGCCGGCTTGACGATGCGGCCGCCCGCTTTTTGCGCCATGGCGAGCACGTCGTCGACTTCGGCGTCGGAACGGGTGTTGTAGGCGAGATAGACGGCTGATGGTGCCCCGGCGAAGGCGACGCCGGAATCCTCTTCGGCGCTGGCACGTGGGAACAGACCAAGAATGACGCCGCCCATCTGGAAGAAGGCGACACCGTCGGTGATACCGGCATGCCGCTTCAAGCCCATAGCCTCGTAGAAGCGCACCGCGCGGTCCAGATCATCGGTGGCGATGGTAATGATAGAGATTCGCGGCTCCATGGTGCTGCTCCTATTCGTCCGTCCATTCCGGCTTGCGCTTGCCGATGAAGGCGCCGATGCCTTCCTCGGCGTCGCGCGCGAGCATGTTTTCGACCATGATCCGGCCGGTATAGGTGTAAGCATCCGCCAGCCCCATTTCGGCCTGCGCGTAAAACGCCTCCTTGCCCGTCTTGACCACCAAAGATGATTTGGAAGCAATGGTTTGCGCGTATTTGGTGACGATCTGATTCAGGTATTCGCGTGGCACGACACGGTTGACCAGGCCGAATTCCTTGGCGGTCGCCGCATCGATGGTCTCGCCGGTCAACAGCATCTCCATGGCCTGCTTGCGCGAGACGTTGCGCGACAACGCCACCATCGGTGTCGAGCAGAACAGGCCGATGTTGACGCCCGGCGTGCAGAAGGTCGCCTCATGCGAGGCAATCGCCAGGTCGCAGGTGGCGACCAGTTGCAGGCCAGCGGCCGTCGCCAGGCCGTCGACTTCGGCAATCACAGGAAGCGGGTGGCGCACGATCGCCTGCATCAGCGCGGCGCAAGCCGCAAATGTTTCTGCAAAGAAGGCCTTGCCGCGGTCGGCATCGGCGCGCCGCGCGGTCATTTCCTTGAGGTCATGGCCGGCGCAAAACACCTTGCCGGCCGCCGACAGAACGATGACGCGAACGGCCTTGTCGGCGCTGGCGCGTTCGAGCTCCACCGTCAGCGCCGCCATCACCGCCAGCGACAGGGCGTTGGCGGGCGGATTGGCAAGCGTCAGGCGCAGCACGCCCTTGTCCAGTTGTGCGACAACCGGACCCTCAACGGCAGCAGGCTTGATGGCTAGGATTTCGGCCATGGATAGGTCTCCGCGATTCCGCTAGGGGCTGTCGGAATATCTAATACCGGATCGGGTTTCGTCCAACACCGATCGCTTGCGCCAAGGGACGAAGGTTGCCAGAAATGCCGCGCTACGCTCATACAGGCCTGGCGCAAAGCGAGAGACCAAGACATGCCCGCCCAGACCAACGTCAAACCGGTGCTGACCGCCGGCCAAGTTAATGCACTGATGGAAACCGTCTATCCGCAGCTCAATGAGCAATTCAAATATTTCGAGGCGATCGACGTGTTCCCGGGCGGCTGCACCGTGCGGCTCAACGCCGGCGAACGGCATTTGCGTCCCGGCGGCACGGTGTCCGGCCCCTCGCTGTTCACGCTGGCCGACATTGGCGGCTACGTCTGCGTGCTCAGCCATGCCGGGCCGGATGCGCTTTCGGTCACCGTCAACCTCGACATCAATTTCGTGCGCAAGGCCGAGGCAGGACCGATCGACGGCCATTGCCGCATCCTGAAGCTGGGAAAGAGCCTGATGGTGTTCGACATCGACATCGTTGCCGGCCCAGACGGACACACGGTGGCGCATGCCACCGGCACCTATTCGATCCCGCCGAAGCGGAATGGTGATGTGGTAAAATAATACCTTTTGTTCAAGTTATTGTTTTTGCTACATTTTACCTGATATCTACCTTTTCGTTCGCCTTGACGCGGTCACCACCCTCGCCTATAAGCCTCCACGAAGCAGCGGCCCGCAAAGGCCGCCGTTTTGTTATTGGCGGCGGGCAAGCGCCTTTCGCCAATCCAAGCAACAAGAAACGCCTTCTCTTATGAAGGTCAGAACCGAGAGCAGAAAACATGACAACCTTTTCGCAGAAGCCTGCGGATGTGGTGAAGAAGTGGATCCTGATCGACGCCGAAGGTCTCGTCGTCGGTCGTCTGGCCACTGTCATCGCCAATCATCTCCGCGGCAAGCACAAGCCGACCTTCACCCCGCACGTCGACGACGGCGACAACGTCATCGTCATCAATGCTGACAAGGTGGTGTTCACCGGCAAGAAATTCACCGACAAGGTCTATTACTGGCACACCGGCCACCCAGGCGGCATCAAGGAGCGCACCGCGCGCCAGCTGCTCGAGGGTCGTTTCCCCGAGCGTGTCGTCGAGAAGGCCGTTGAGCGCATGGTCCCGCGTGGCCCGCTCGGCCGTCGCCAGATGAAGAACCTGCGCGTCTATGCAGGTGCCGAGCATCCGCATGTCGCCCAGCAGCCCGTCGTGCTCGACGTGGCCAAGCTGAACGCCAAGAACAAGAAGGTCGCATAAGATGGCTGAGCTTTCCTCGCTCGCAGAACTGGGCGCCGCCACCGGCAACACCAATACCCAGCCGGCGGCCCCCGTCCACGTCCAGAAGCTCGACAAGTCGGGCCGCGCCTATGCCACCGGCAAGCGCAAGAACGCCATTGCGCGCGTCTGGGTGAAGCCGGGTTCCGGCAAGATCATCGTCAACGACAAGGAATTCGCGACCTATTTCGCGCGTCCGGTCCTGCAGATGATCCTCAACCAGCCGATCATCGCCTCCAACCGCGCCGGCCAGTACGACATCGTCGCGACAGTCGTCGGCGGCGGTCTCTCCGGCCAGGCTGGCGCCGTGCGTCACGGCATCTCCAAGGCGCTGACCTACTACGAGCCGACGCTGCGCGCCGTGCTCAAGAAGGGCGGCTTCCTGACCCGCGACAGCCGCGTCGTCGAGCGCAAGAAGTACGGCAAGGCCAAGGCCCGTCGTAGCTTCCAGTTTTCCAAGCGCTAAGCATTTCGCAGCTTCAGACAATCGAAAAGGCCGCCTCCGGGCGGCCTTCAGGCTGCTGACAAACCCCTGGCATTTGCCGGGGGTTTTTGATTCACTGGGTCATGTTGAAGCGACCCGCCCCTGAACAGACCGCGCTCGAGATGGTAACGCTGGATCAGTTGGTTCCGGCTGAT
>NZ_RZPW01000016.1:0-24095 GCF_003998455.1 Mesorhizobium sp. M7A.F.Ca.CA.001.08.2.1
GAGACGTCGGCCTCCGGTGCCCCCGGGGGCGACCACGTCGCGCCCGATGAGGCCGAGGCGAAGTCACGGCTGATCAAAGCCGGCCTGCCGGTGCCGAAGGGCGAGCGCGCCGCCAATGCCGTCGAGGCGGTGATTTCGTCCATGGCGCTCGGCTTTCCCGTCGCGTTGAAGGCGCTCGGCGTCACCCACAAATCCGAAGTTGGCGCTGTCAGGCTCAATCTCAGGGATGCCGAAACCGTCAGCACCGCAGCGCATGACCTGTTGCCGCTCGGCACCGGGCTCTATGTCGAGCGCATGGTGCGCGACGGTGTTGCCGAACTCATCGTCGGCTTCACCCGCGATCCGATGTTCGGCGCGGTGATGACGCTCGGCACTGGTGGCGTGCTGGTCGAGCTGTTGCGCGACAGCGTCACGCTGATGCTGCCGGCGACCCGCGACGATATCGAGGCGGCGCTGCGCGGCCTGAAACTGTTCCCGCTGCTCGAAGGCTATCGCGGCCGGCCGAAGGCCGATGTCGCGGCTGCCATCGATGCTATCTCTGGCATTGCCGCCTTCGTGCAGCAGAATGCCGGTGAGATCGAGGAACTCGACATCAACCCGCTGATCGTCTGTGCAGAGGGCAAGGGCGCCTGGATCGCCGACGCGCTGCTGGTGCTCGGAGAGAACAAGAATGTCTGACGTCATTTCGACCCGCCGCGAGGGCACCATCCTCGAAGTCACCCTCGACCGGCCCAAAGCCAACGCCATCGACCTGAAGACCTCGCGGCTGATGGGCGAGACCTTCAAGGCGTTCCGAGACGATCCGGAATTGCGCGTCGCCATCGTCAAGACCGCTGGCGACAAGTTCTTCTGCGCGGGCTGGGACCTCAAAGCAGCTGCCGGCGGCGATGCGGTCGACGGCGACTATGGCGTCGGCGGCTTTGCCGGCCTGCAGGAGCTGCGCGACCTCAACAAGCCGATCATCGCGTGCGTCAACGGCATGGCGGTCGGCGGCGGCTTCGAGCTGGCGCTGTCCTGCGACCTCATCTACGCCTCCGATCATTCCTCCTTCGCGCTGCCCGAGATCCGAGCCGGCACGCTGGCCGACGCGGCGACGATCAAGCTGCCGAAGCGCATCCCCTACCATGTCGCCATGGACCTTCTGCTCACCGGCCGCTGGATGGATGTCGCTGAAGCGCATCGCTGGGGCTTGGTCAACGAAGTGCTGCCCAAGGAAAAGCTGGAAGATCGCGTCTGGGAGATCGCCCGGCTGCTCGCAGGCGGCCCACCGCTGGTGTTTGCCGCGATCAAGGAGACGGCGCGCGTGGCCGAGGCGCTGACCTTCCAGGACGCCATGAACAAGGTGACCCGCCGGCAATTGCCGACGGTCGATGCGCTCTATGGCTCCGAGGACAATATGGAGGGTTTTCGGGCTTTTGCGGAGAAGCGTGAGCCGGTGTGGAAGGGGAAGTAAGGATTGTTGCCGAAATGACGGCGCTTACCCCCCTCTGTCCTGCCGGACATCTCCCCCTCAAGGGAGGAGATTGGCAGCTTCGATCTCTGCACTCTTCTTGCGACGCAGAAGGTTGGCGAAAGCCTTCGCAACATCCGATCTCCCCCCTTGAGGGGGAGATGTCCGGCAGGACAGAGGGGGGCGCCCAGGCTCAGCCTTGGCCGCCTCTCCAGCACCCATGACCGACTACATCAAGCTCATCGACGCCGAGACCTGGGCCTTCATCGAGCGCACCAATTCCTATTACCCGCCCGATACGATCGACTACACGATCGCGCAGCAGCGCGAGATTTACGACCGCATGTGCCGGGAATTCTTTGCCGGCTACCCCGAGGGCGTCGCTGTCGAAACCTCCGCCATTGCAACGCCGACGCATGACATCCCGATCCGCATCTACCGAAGCACACTTCAGGCAGCCGTGACGGTGCTCTATGTCCATGGCGGTGGCTTCATCCTTGGTGGGCTGGACAGCCACGACGATGTTTGCGCGGAGCTGTGCTCGCGCACAGGCTATGAGGTGGTCTCCGTAGATTACCGGCTGGCGCCGGAACATTTGCATCCAGCCGCCTTCGACGATGCCATGAGCGCCTTCGAATGGGCCGCCGCCAATCGCGATCATCCTATCGTGCTCTGCGGCGACAGCGCCGGCGGCAATCTCTGCGCCGCCGTCAGTCACGCCACGCGCGGCCATTCGAAAAGGCCGGTCGGCCAGGTGCTGATCTATCCCGGCCTCGGCGGAAACCGCTCGAAAGGCTCCTATGTCAAGCACGCCGAAGCGCCGATGCTGACCGTGCGCGATCTCGAATTCTACAAGCACATTCGCACTGGAGGGCAAGACCGTAGCGGCGATGCGACGCTGGGCCCGCTTGCCGACACCGATTTCTCCAACTTGCCGCCGACAGTGCTGATCACCGCCGAATGCGACCCGCTGTCATCGGATGGCGAGACCTATCGCGACCTGATCATCACGGCAGGTGGCCACGCGACGTGGTTCGAGGAGCCGGGATTGGTGCACGGCTATCTCAGAGCCCGGCACACGGTTGGCCGCGCCCGCACCAGCTTCACCCGGATCGTCGGTGCGGTGACCGCGCTTGGACAGGGCGGCTGGCGCTGGTGATCGCGGCCAAACTCTGAGGACCAAGTGGCGCCCCATCACGCCACCGAGGCAGCCGCTGCCCGGCCGGCGCTGCGGCCGGAAAAGATGCAGCCGCCGAGGAAGGTGCCTTCGAGCGCCGCATAGCCATGCACGCCGCCGCCGCCGAAACCGGCGGCTTCGCCGACGGCATAGAGCCCGGCGACCGGCTGCCCATCTGCCCCCAGCACGCGGCTGTCGAGATCGGTCTGCAGGCCGCCCAGCGTCTTGCGGGTCAGGATGTTGAGCCGCACCGCGATCAGCGGGCCATTTGCCGGATCGAGCATCTTGTGCGGCTTGGCCGTGCGGATCAGCCGGTCGCCGAGATAGGCGCGCGCGCCGCGCAGAGCGGTGATCTGCATATCCTTGGAGAACGGGTTGTCGAGCTGCCTATCGCGGGCGTGGATCTCGCGCTCGACTTGAGCCACCTCAAGCAGCGCCTCGCCGCCGGCCAGCGCGTTCATGCGCGCGACCAGCGCCGGCAAATCGGCCTCGACGATGAAGTCCTCGCCCTTTTCCATGAACGCCTTGACGGGGCCCGGAATGCCCGATGTGGCGCGGCCGAGCACCTGGCGCCAGCTCTTGCCGGTCAGATCGGGGTTCTGCTCGGAGCCCGACAGCGCGAACTCCTTCTGGATGATCTTCTTGGTCAGGATGAACCAGGAATAGTCGAAGCCGGTGCTCATGATGTGGGAGAGCGTGCCCAGAGTGTCGAAGCCGGGATAGAGCGGCACCGGCAGGCGCTTGCCGCGCGCATCGAGCCACAGCGATGATGGGCCGGGCAGGATGCGTATCGCATGGTCGGTCCAGATCGGCGCCCAGTTCTTGATGCCCTCGACATAGTGCCACATGCGGTCGCGGTTGATGATCGAACCGCCGGCCTGTTCCGTGATCGCCAGCATGCGGCCGTCGACGTGATCGGGCACGCCGGTGATCATGCGCTTGGGCGCCGCGCCCAGCCGCTGCGGCCAGTTTTCCCGCACAAGCTGATGGTTGGCGCCGATGCCGCCGGAAGCGACGATCACGGCTTGCGCGCGAAGCTCGAAATCTCCTGATATTTCGCGCGAACTCTTGTGGCCGCGCTCGGCGGTACTCGGTTGCAGGATGTCGCCGCGCACCCCGTCGACAGTCGCACCCGTGCGGGTCAATTCATCGACCCGATGGCGGAATTTGAAACTGATCAGTCCGCGCTTCTGCGCCTCGCGCACGCGCTGTACGAAGGGGTCGAGAACGCCGGGGCCCGTGCCCCAGGTGATGTGGAAGCGCGGCACCGAATTGCCGTGGCCGATGGCATTGCCGCCGCCTCGCTCGGCCCAGCCGACCACGGGAAAGAATTTCAGGCCGCACTGTATCAGCCAGGAGCGTTTTTCGCCGGCGGCAAAGCCGACATAGGCTTCCGCCCATTTGCGCGGCCAGAAATCCTCGGGCCGATCGAAAGCCGCGGTGCCGAGCCAGTCTTCCAGCGCCAGGTCATGCGAATCGCGGATGCGCATGCGCCGCTGCTCGGGCGAATCGACGAGGAAAAGGCCGCCGAACGACCAGAATGCCTGGCCGCCGAGCGACTGCTCCGGCTCCTGGTCGACGATGATGATTTTCTTGCCGGCCTCGGCGAGCTCGGCGGCGGCAACCAGCCCTGCAAGGCCGGCGCCGACAATGATCACGTCCGCATCGTCAGCCATTTTTCCTCCCAGAATTAGCCGGCTATTTCAATGCAAGGAATTCAGACGGTCTCCCAGCCTTCTTTGCCGCCGGCGCGGAAGATGGCGTCGATGACTTTCTGATTGAGCACCGATTCCTCCAGCGTGAAGACGCGCTCCTTGCCGCCCTGTGCCGCGCGCGCGAAGGTCTCGACTTCCAGCCGGTACTGCTGCGTGCCGGGAAAGCGGAAAACCTGCGCCTCGGTGTGGTTCTGGTTGTGCAGTTCGACGCGGTGGTGGTCGTAGAGCCCGGCATTGAAAGGCGAGAACAACTCGATGAAACCCTTCTCGCCGTGGAACACCATCACCTGGCGCGCCGCCATCTGAGTCGACAGATAGAACGACAGCTCGAAGTCACCGAAATCGGCACGGATCGAGGAGTAGATGTCGGTGCCGAATGTCTTGTCGCGCTCGATCGTCGCCTGCACGCGCAGCGGCTCCTTGCTGGTGGAAAAGCGCGTCGACACGGTCGGGTAAACGCCGATGTCGGGCAGCGCGCCGCCGCCGAGGTCGAGCTGGTTGCGCATGTTGCTGGGGTCGACGTTGTAGTAGGAGAACGCGCCCTGCACATGGCGCAGCCGGCCGATGGCGCCGCTGGCGATGAGCTCGCGCACCTTGATCCATTGCGGGTGGTAGATGACCATGAAGGCTTCGCAGACCAGCACCTTTTTCTGGTCGCGCAGCTTGATCAGCGGCAGGATGTCCTTGGCGTCGAGCGCCAGCGGCTTTTCGACCAGCACATGCTTGCCGGCTTCGATGGCCTTGGCCGCCCACTCGACATGCTGCGAGGTCGGCAGCGGGATGTAGACGCCGTCGACCTCATTGGAGGCAAGCAGTTCCTCATAGGAGCCGAAGGCATGCCGCGCACCGAAGCGATCGGCCAGCGCCTTGGCCTTCGACAGATCGCGGCTGGCGATCGCCGACAGCACGCTATTCTCCGCCTCGACCATCGCCGGCAACAAATGCTCGCGGCCGATCTTGGCCGTCGACAACACACCCCATCGGAACATCAGGCTTCTCCATCACGATTACAGGCGACGAGGTTTGCCCGAAATCGCCGGAAAAGCCAATGACGAGGTCAGCCCCTTTTGCCGGTCAGCGTCATGTCGAAGTCGACGATGTTGGAATAGATCGGCGTGCCTACATCCATGCCGTAGCGCGACCTCAGCACCTTGCCGGTGACATGGAATTTGATCATGCCGGCCTTGAGACCGCCGAGCTCGGCCGTGAATTTTTCCGGGAACGTCTTGCCGCGCGCCGTCAGCCGGCCGCTGACGAGAGCCGTGGTGTCGCTGGTTCGGGTCACGCTGGTAGAGCGGAACTGGATTTCCGGGCTGTTGGCGGCATCAAACACCGCGTCGGAGCGCAGGAAGGCATCGATACGGCCCTGGCCGGTGCCGACGCTTTCGGGAAAAATGGTGAAATTGACAGCTGAGCGCCCGACATCGCTGTTGTCGATGCGGATCGAGCCCTTGAAGCGGGCGAAGGTGCCATTGAGGCCGCCGCCGCCGACCTTGCCGATGGAGAAGCGGATGCTGGAGCTGGCCGGGCTGATCGAATAGCTGCCGGCGGCGTCACCCAGCGCGACGGCCGCAGAAACAGGCATGGCAAGGCAAGCGGCGACCGCCGCAAATCCGAGGATGCGCGTGTACATGGGGATGTTCCTTGTTGGAGGCAGCGCATTTCTTGCGCCCTCACTCCATGAACGAATGAACCGCTCGCTCTATTCCGAATTTGACGAAGGCGTGACCATGCGCGTGAGCACGCCATCCCTGAGCTGGAAATGATGCCGCAGCGCCGCCGCGACGTGGAGAGCCACAAGCGTCATGCCGGCATAGGCGAGATACCAATGTGCAGCCGCCCAGAAGCTCTCGGCACCATCCGATTCGGCCAGCGGCAGGTTCGGCATGACGAACAGGTTGAACGGCAGGCTGGGGATCTCCAGCATCGAGACCGACACCAGCGCCCAGCCGGACAAGGGCAAGGCAAGCTGAAACGCGTAGAGCGCAAGATGGGCCAACGGTGCTGCTCGACGCTCCAGGGTTCCGACCGAGCGCGGCAGCGCCGGCGTTGCATTGCCAAGACGCCAAGCGATGCGCAGCAACACAAGCCCGAGCAGCAGGAAGCCGAAAGATTTGTGCAGTTGGATCAGCTCGAAGGCGGTGCGCTGGCTGGTCAACCGCACCATGACGAAGCCGAGCCCGAACTGGCCGATGAAAATGAGCGCAATCAGCCAGTGGAGAAGGATCGCGCCCCAGCCATAGCGGGTGGCGCTGTTGGTGATCGATGTTTGCATGGGGAGTGAACGAATGTTGGTTCGGCTTTCTTCCAGCGCGCTTCACCCTCCCCCTTGTGGGGGAGGGTCGCGCAGCAAATGCCGCGAAGCGGATTTTGCGAAGCGGGGTGGGGTCTCGTAGGGCGCTACCCACCCCGTCCCTCAGCCGACCTACCGGGGCGAGCCGCCGATCTCGCCCGTCCTTCGGACTCCCATCAGGGCCCTCCGGAGGGAGACGAAAGGCGCGAGTTCGCCGAGCCTGGCTCCCTTCCTCTCCCTCCGGAGGGGGAGAGGAAGGCGCGAGCTTATCACAGCCGGTGCCCTTCCTCTCCCTCCGGAGGGCCACAAGGGGAGGGGCGAGCCCGCTCTATCCACTCACCTTGAAGAAATCGACAAACGCCCGGAGCGCCGGGCGCATTTGCCGGCGGCTCGGATAATAGACGAAGAAGCCGTCGAAGGAGGGGCACCAGTCCTCCAGCACACGGATCAGCCTGCCGTCGGCGAGCGGCGCGCGGACATAATCCTCAAAGACGAAGGCGAGCCCAGCGCCGTCGATGGCCGCCTGGGCGATCAAATGGTCCTCGTCGAGGATCAGCGGTCCCTCCACCGCCATCTCGATCGCCTCGCGGCCTTTCTCGAACTCCCAGCGGTAGAGGATGCCGCTGGAGAAGCGGAAGCGGATGCAGCGGTGGTCAGCCAGGTCGCGCGGGTGACGCGGCTTGGGGTTGACCTCGAAATAGACCGGGGCGCCGACCACCGCGCCGCGAAGGTCCGGCCCGATGCGCACCGCGATCATGTCGCGCTGCAGGCTCTCGCCTAACCTGACGCCAGCATCGAAGCCCCCTTCCACCACGTCGGTGAAACGGTCCTCGATGACGATCTCCAGCACGATATCGGGATAGGTCGACGCAAAGGCGCCCAACCGTGGCGTCAGCGCCAAATGGGCTGCGGTGCGCGGCACGGTCAGGCGCAGATTGCCGGCCGGCCGGTCGCGCGTCTCGATTGCCGTCTCCAGCGCCAGATCGATCTCCGACAGCGCCGGTCGCAGCCGTTCCAGCAACTGCGCACCTTCTTCGGTCGGCGCGACGCTGCGTGTGCTGCGCGCCAGCAGCCGAACGCCAAGCCGCGCCTCTAGGCTGGACACCGCATGGCTGACCGCCGAAGGCGCGATGGCCAATTCCCTGGCCGCGCCGCGAAAGCTGCCGCATTGGGCAACGGTTGCCAGCACGGCCAGTTGGGAAAGATGCGCGCGATTCATTGATCTATCTTTTAGAACAGCCCGTGCAAATGAGAGCCGATTATCGAACACAAGGCAAGGCGCTATTTCTGCCGCATCGCAACAAGGAGACGCGTTATGCAAACCCGCAAGCTAGGAACTGAATTGAACGTCTATCCCGTCGGCCTCGGCTGCATGGGCATGAGCTTCGCCTATGGCGGCCAGGCGGAAGCCGACGCAATCGCCACGCTGCACCGCGCCATCGATATCGGCGTCAATTTCTTCGACACGGCGGAGGTCTATGGCCCGTTCGAGAACGAGATCCTGCTCGGCAAAGCGCTGAAGTCCGCGCGTGACAAGGTGACGATCGCGACAAAATTCGGCTTCAGGATTTTGGAGGAAGGTACAGGCCTCGACCGCATGGCCGGCGTCGACAGCCGCCCCGAGCACCTCAAGGCGGTCGCCGAGGCGTCGCTGAAGCGGCTCGGCACGGATGTGATCGACCTCTACTACCAGCACCGTGTCGACCCCAACGTGCCGATCGAGGACACGGTCGGTGCCATGGCCGAGCTGGTGCGCGAGGGCAAGGTGCGCGCGCTCGGCCTGTCGGAGGCGAGTGCGGCGACCATCCGCCGGGCCCATGCCGTGCATCCAATTGCTGCCGTGCAGAGCGAATATTCGCTCTGGAGCCGCGACCCGGAAGACGAGGTGTTCGCCGTCTGCCGCGAACTCGGCATCGGTTTTGTTCCCTACAGCCCGCTCGGCCGTGGCCTGCTGACCGGCACGATCGCCAAGCCCGAGGCGCTGAGCGACGACGACTGGCGCCGGACCTTGCCGCGCTTCCAGGCCGAGGCGATGGAAGCCAACGCCGCTGTCATCGCGACGCTGGAAAAGCTGGCAGCTGAAAAGGGGGTAACTTCGGCCCAACTGGCGCTGGCCTGGGTGCTGCACCAGGGCGATTTCATCGTGCCGATCCCCGGCGCGAGAAGGATACGCCATCTGGAGCAGAATGCGGCGGCTGCCGGGATCGCGCTGAGTGCGGTCGAGGTGCAGGCGATTGGTGACGCTCTGTCGCCCGACAAGGTGGTCGGTAGGCGCTATGCGGAGAAGGAGCTGACGCTGGTCAATGGTTGAAAACTGGTGAGTAATCGGAAGGGGCGCCGCGCGCCCCTTTTTCGTACGCAGCGCGGTGCAGAAGGTGGGGACGCTGACGTGAAGCGCCCCCCCCTCTGCCCTGCCGACATTTTTACCAAGGCTCGACACTAATCTCCGGCCAATTCTCCCTTGCACGCTTACCCTTCGCCTCATGCGTGCGCTGATTGTCCATCACCCGGTTCGGCGTGATGCGAAACGAGAAAATGTCGTCAAGACCAAACGGTGCCACGATCTCGAGCTGCCCGTCAGCGTCGTATCGAACCCCGACGGCGTGCGTCTTCGAGGCAAAATGGCTGACGGATTCGCTGGCGCTCGAATAGCGCGGGCACGGCCGTCCGAACTTCTGCGGATACCACAGATGCACCCGCGCCTGGTTGCGCACCTCGACCGGCAACGCCAGCCCCTCGAAATGCTTCTCCGCCCGGCGGATCACCGCGTCCTCGGCCTCATAGGACAGGTCACTGTCATCGAAGTAGAAAAGATCAACATCCTTGATGCCGTAGCCCGACGGTTTGCCGGTCAGGTGGTTCCAGATGCTGTTGTAGAGAGCGCCGGATACCACCAGCCAGTCCGGCAGGTCGAGCGTGCAAGCCCGCGCCACCGCGTCGCGTAACAGCGGGTCGGCAGACACGATGGCGAGAAACGCCGCGCGCTGTTCTTCAAGGGGAAGGCCGGAATACCGCAGATGGTCCATCGCCCTTTGGAGGGCGATTCGCCATCTGCTCGCAAGTTTTTTAGCCCCGCAGAACGCCCCCGGTCTGCTTGCCGACATTCTCGATGATGCGCTTGGCCAGTGCCTCGAAATCCTCGTCGGTGAGCGTCTTTTCGACCGGCTGGATCGACACTTCGATGGCAATCGATTTTTTGCCCTCGCCCAGCGAAGCGCCTTCGAAAATATCGAAGACCGAGACGGCGGTGATGAGCTTCTTGTCGGCGGCGAGCGCTGCGCGCACCAGCGTGCCGGCCTCGACCGACTTGTCGACGACGAAAGCGAAATCGCGCTTGACCGCCTGGAAGGGCGACAGTTCCAGTTTCGGCTTGGTTTTCGTCGGCTTGGCCTTCGGTTCAGGCACGCCATCGACGAAGACTTCAAAGCCGCACAGCGGGCCGGAAACATCGAGGCCCTCCAGCGTCTTCGGATGGAATTCACCGAAAGTGCCGAGTACGGTTTTCGGGCCGAGCTTGATCGTGCCGGAACGGCCGGGATGATACCAGGCCGGGCCGCCGGCCTCGATCTGCAGCCGGTCGACAGGCGCACCGCAGGCTTCAAGTGCGGCGATCGCATCGGCCTTGGCGTCGAACACGCCGACTGGACCGGAATTGCCGGCCCAGTTGCGGCCGGAACCGTCGAGCTTGGCGGTGCCGCGGCGCACGCCGGCGGCGACGCGCCGCTGCTGGTCGGCGCCGTCGCCCTCATAGGTACCCGACACTTCGAACAGCGCCACGTCGCCAATACCCTTGTCGGCATTGCGCTGGGCAGCCGCGATCAGCCCCGGCAGCAGTGAGGGCCGCATGTCGGACATGTCGGCGGCGATCGGGTTGGCGAGCTTCAGCGCGGTCTGGCCGCCGCCGAACAGCTCGGCGTGCTTGGCCGGAATGAACGACCAGGTAACGGCTTCCATCATGCCGCGCACGGCAAGCGCGCGCTTGGCCGTGCGGGTACGGACCTGCAGCGTGGTGAGGATCTTTGCATTGACCGCGTCATGCGCACCGAGCGGCTGCGGCGCGATGTTGTCGACACCGTGGATGCGCATGACCTCCTCGACCAGGTCTGCCTTGCCATCGACGTCGGGGCGCCAGGACGGTACGGCGACATCGACGACATCGCCCGAGCCCTCCGGCTTGAAGCCGAGGCGCGACAGGATGTCGAGGCTTTTCGCGCTGGGAACCTCGATGCCGGTCAGCCGCTTCACTTCCGAAAGCGGGAAGGAAACGATCTTCGGCGTGTGACCGGCATAACCGACGACCTCCATTTCGGTCGGCGTGCCGCCGCAGAAATCGAGCACCAGTTTCGTTGCCAGTTCGACGCCCGGAACCATGAATTCGGGGTCGACGCCGCGCTCGAAGCGGTAGCGCGCATCGGTGATGATGCCGAGCGTGCGGCCGGTGCGCGCCGTGGTGATCGGATCCCAAAGGGCGGATTCGATCAGCACATCTGAGGTGTTCTCGTCGCAGCCCGAATGCTCGCCGCCCATGACGCCGGCGATCGACTCGACGCCGTTGTCATCTGCGATGACGCACATTTCCGGCGTCAGCGTGTATTCGCGGCCGTCGAGCGCCTGCACCTTTTCACCATCGCGCGCGCGGCGCACGACGAGATTGCCGGCAACCTTGCTGGCGTCGAACACATGCAGCGGGCGGCCGCGGTCGAAGGTGACGTAGTTGGTGATGTCGACCAGTGCGCTGATGGGTCTCAGCCCAATGGCGATCAGCCGCTGCTGCAGCCATTTTGGCGAGGCTCCATTCTTGACGCCCTTGACCAAGTTGAGCGCGAAGCCGGGGCAAAGCTCCGGCGCTTCGATCGTCACCTTGATCGGACACATGCCATTGCCGACATGCGGCATGATGGCGCCGCCGACGAGGCGGCCAAGCCCGCTCGCCGCCAGATCCCTGGCGATGCCGTAGACGCTGGTGGCATCCGGCCGGTTCGGCGTCAAGTTGATCTCGATGACCGGATCGTCGATGTGCGCATAGGCGGCGAAGCTGGTGCCGACCGGCGCATCCTCAGGCAGGTCGATGATGCCATTGTGTTCGTCGGACAGCTCCAGCTCGCGCTCGGAACACATCATGCCGTGGCTTTCGACGCCCCTGATCTTGCCGACCGTCAGCGTTACGTCGATGCCGGGCACATAGGTGCCGGGCGCGGCAAAGGCGCCGATCAGGCCCGCGCGAGCGTTTGGCGCGCCGCAAACGACCTGCACCGGAGGCTTGCCGTCGCCGGTGTCGACGGTCAGCACGCGCAGCCGGTCGGCATCGGGATGCTGAACGGCCGTCAGCACCCTGGCGATGACGAATGGTTTCAGGCTCGACTTGTCGTCGACATGCTCGACTTCGAGACCGATCGAAGTCAGCCGCTCGACGATCTCGTCGAGCGTGGCGTCGGTCTCGAGGTGGTCCTTGAGCCAGGAGAGGGTGAATTTCATGGGACTGTTCCGTCTGGTCTTTTGACGCTTGATTTCAGATGTCTCGGCAGGTCGTCGGACATATGCAGGAAGGCAAGCTGCTCGCCGATATAGGCATGCAGCGTCGGCTGGAAATCGGCCGGCATGTCCATGGCGCCGAGCATGAAGTAGATGTCTTCTTCCAGCCGCTCGTCGACATAGGCGATGGGTGAGCCGCAGGTGCCGCAGAAAGAGCGCGTCACCGGGCCGTTCTCATACATCTTCAGCGCCTTGCCGGTGAACGCGACCTGATCGACCAGGAAGCCGACAAAGGCCGACACCGGCGCGCCGCTGGCCCGCCGGCAATCGCCGCAATGGCAGTAGCTGACGTGATGCGGTTCGGCAGAGGCCTCGAACCGCACGGCGCCGCAGCGGCAGCCGCCGGCATAGGGGGCTGTCATGCGCTCAGGCCTCCGAACAAAGTCGGCATGTCGAGCGGCCGGAAGCCGTAATGCGACAGCCAGCGCACGTCTGCATCGAAGAAGGCGCGCAGGTCCGGCATGCCGTATTTCAGCATGGCGATGCGGTCGATGCCCATGCCCCAGGCAAAACCCTGATATTCGTCCGGATCGAGACCGCCATGGCGCAGCACGTTGGGATGCACCATGCCACAGCCGAGGATCTCCATCCAATCGGAGCCTTCGCCGAAGCGCACTTCGCCGGGCCGCGAGCGATCGCACTGGATGTCAACCTCGAGGCTTGGCTCGGTGAACGGGAAGAAGGACGGCCGGAAGCGCATCTTGACCTGCGGCACCTCGAAGAAGGCCTTGCAGAACTCCTCCAGCACCCATTTCATGTTGGCAACGTTGGCCGTCTTGTCGATCACCAGCCCCTCGACCTGATGGAACATCGGCGAGTGGGTGGCGTCCGAATCCTGCCGGTACGTCTTGCCAGGAATGACGATGCGGATCGGCGGCTTCTTCGTTTCCATGGTGCGGATCTGCACCGGCGAAGTGTGCGTGCGCAAAAGCTTGCGCTCGCCCTTCTCGTCCGGTTGGAAGAAGAAGGTGTCGTGCATCTCGCGCGCCGGATGGCCTTCGGGGAAATTCAGCGCGGTGAAATTGTAATAGTCGGTCTCGATGTCGGGACCTTCCGCGATGGAAAACCCGAGGTCGCCGAAGATCGCGGCAATCTCGTCGATGACCTGGCTGATCGGATGGATACGGCCGCGCTCGGCCGGCGACTGCCGCACCGGCAGCGTCACGTCGACCTTTTCGGCGGCGAGGCGGGCGGTGATCGCCACATCCTTGAGCTCAGCCTTGCGGGCAGTCAGCGCGTCGGTGACGCGGTTCTTGAGGCCGTTGATGGCTGGGCCTTTGATCTGGCGCTCCTCGGCGGTCATGGCGCCAAGTGTCTTCAGCATCTCGGACACGCTGCCCTTCTTACCGAAAGCAGCGATGCGCACGGCCTCGATGGCCGGCTCATCGGCGGCCGAGGCGATCTCGGCCAGAAGTGAGTTTTCAAGCGTATCCAGGCCAGTGGTTGCGTCGTTCACGGTCAAACTCGCTGCGTTGGGAGGTCGGCCTCAAAGTGAAAGTCACTTCTAAAGTGAAATCACTCCAAGGATCAGGCAAAAGAAAAACCCGCGCCAGCCGTGCCAGCGCGGGTTCCCCAAATCAGAATTGCGAATGCTTGGGAAGCGCTGGTCTTAGGCGACAGCGCTTTCAAAAGCGTTCGGCGTGGTGTTCTTCAGATATTCGAGCGCCACCTTGGCCTTGGCGACCAGGGCCGCGAAAGCCTGCGGCTCGTGGATGGCCATGTCCGACAGGATCTTGCGATCGATCTCGATGCCCGACTTGTTGAGGCCGTCGATGAAGCGGCCATAGGTCAGGCCATGCTCGTGGGTCGCGGCGTTGATACGCTGGATCCACAGCGCGCGGAAGGAGCGCTTGCGGTTCTTGCGGTCGCGGTAAGCGTATTGCAGCGACTTTTCCACCGCCTGCTTGGCGATGCGGATGGTGTTCTTGCGGCGGCCGTAGAAGCCTTTCGCGGCTTTCAGGACCTTCTTGTGCTTGGCGTGCGAAGTGACGCCTCTTTTTACGCGTGCCATGTCATGATCTCCTTAAAAGCAATTCCAGGAAAAGTGCCTTGCGGTTTTCCGTTCGGAATTGCGTAAAACAAATGCGTGTCCGGACCGAATGCCTTAGAGGCCGTTCGGCAGAAAATTCTTGATGACCTTCTTGCCATCCGGTTCAGCCAGAACCATCGTGCCGCGGGCATTTCGAATGAACTTGTTGGAACGCTTGATCATGCCGTGACGCTTGCCGGCCGCAGCCGACAGGACTTTACCCGTACCTGTGATCTTGAACCGCTTCTTGGCGGCCGATTTGGTCTTCATCTTGGGCATTTTGCTACTCCGTATTGTTGGCGCACTATCGCGCTTCTTGTTCGCTTCAGGCCGACCAAAGCCCGAAAAGCAAATGAAACCGCCACGGCATGCCCTGCCGGGCGGTTTTCTTGAACGGCGGTGCTATACGTCAAAGACGGCCCGCGCGCAACACCTGTGGAGATGCGGCGCTGTGTCCTCGTCAGGGCAGCGTGAACCAGACCGGCAACATGCCTGACAGCTGGGCGCCGTCGATCAATTCGAAGGCCGGCAGCGCGATCAGAAACACCAGGCCGTCGAGCAGCGTGGTCAACAGCAGGCGCGGCTTGAAGTTTCCGGTATCGCCCTCCTGGTAGAGCGACAGTTTTGGGAAGAAGCGCGGCACCCGCGCCAGATAGGCCTGATACGGCGCGCCGAGCGCTTCCTTGAGGAACTTCTCCTCGCGCAGGATGACGATATGGAACGCCCCCGCGCACAAAAGCCCGAAGAGGATGATACCGGAGAACGAACCGATCTGCGCGCCGACACCGGCTGCGGCTACGGTCGAGAACACATAGAGCGGGTTGCGGGTGATCGAGTAAGGCCCGCCAGTCACCACCTCGGACGATTTGCGCCCGCCTATGTAGAGTGTCGCCCAAAGGCGGCCCACGATGCCGAGGAAAATCAGCAGCACGCCGAACATTTCGATCGTCTCGTGCACGGCTGTGTCGGGCGGAAACGTCGATTGGCCAAATAGCAATGCTGCAAACAGCACGACCACGAGAACGGCAAGCACTATCCGGCGCATATGCTGGTAATTGCCCAGCCCGTGTTTGAAGTCCACGTCCGAAACCTTGACTTCATCGACCATAGTGAATCCGATCGTCAGGAATTTTGCCGGCGATCGCAGCGTCTGAACAAGAAGAAGGCGTCCCGCCGATCGCCGGGACGCCTTGCGATGTGATTCAGGCGGATTTAAGCGCGATGGCCAAGCCTGACGTCATCGTGATCCTAGATACGCGCCGATGCAGATCTTAGCGCGGCGACAGCACCATCATCATCTGGCGGCCTTCGAGCTTCGGTTCCGCTTCGACCTTGGCAATCGTCGCCACTTCCTCGCGGACCTTGTTCAGAAGCTGCATGCCGAGTTCCATATGCGCCATCTCGCGGCCACGGAAGCGCAGCGTCAGCTTGACCTTGTCGCCTTCCTCGAAGAAGCGGCGAACCGCCTTCATCTTGGTCTCGTAGTCATGGCTGTCGATGTTCGGGCGCATCTTGATCTCCTTGATCTCGATGACCTTCTGGTTCTTGCGCGCCTCGGCCGCCTTCTTCTGGTTGGCGTATTTCAACTTGCCGAGATCAAGGATCTTGACGACGGGGGGCACCGCGTTGGGCGATATCTCGACGAGATCGAGCCCGGCCTCTTCGGCCAGCAGCAATGCGTCGTTGATGGAAACATCGCCGCGGTTCTGGCCTTCGGCGTCGATAAGCTGGACCCGGGGAACCCGGATGTCACGGTTGGAGCGCGGGCCATCCTTGGTCGGCGCCGCTGCTTTGAAAGGTCTGCGAATGGTCGTGGTCTCCTTGGCCGTTTCGTTCAGGATTTGTCAGTGTTGATGCATGGACGCGCCAATGTGGTGAGCGCGCGGGCGGAGTCAATAGCACAGCATTGACAGAAAATCACCCTGATCGCTGCCCTGCACCAAACAAAGAACATAGTGAGCACTTTTCGCCACGCCACCGACCGTGCCACAAGAATCCCGCGCCAGAAGAGGGCCTGAGGAAAAAGCCATGACCGCAACGCCCCCCGTCTTTATGGATGTCGACGGATCGCGCATCGCGGTGCGCCATACTGCTGGCTCTGCGCCCGGCATCGTCTGGCTCGGCGGCTACAAGTCGGACATGCTGGGCGCGAAGGCGCAGACGCTGTCGGACTGGGCGGCAAAAGAAGGCCGCGCCTTTCTGCGCCACGATTATTCCGGCCATGGCGAATCCGGCGGCGCCTTTGCCGACGGCACGATTTCGACATGGCTTGCACAAAGCCTTGCCGTGTTCCGGCATTTCACCAAGGGCAAACAGATCCTGGTCGGCTCCTCGATGGGCGCCTGGATCGCGCTGCGCATGGTGCAGGAATTGCGCAAGGCTGATGACAGCAACGTCGCCGGCCTGGTGCTGCTGGCGCCGGCACCGGATTTTACCGCTGAACTGATCGAGCCGGTGCTGACCAAGGCGCAGAAGCGCGATCTCGCCAAAAAAGGTTTCTTCGAAGAGCCGTCGGACTATTCCACGGAACCCTACATCTACACCCGCGCCCTGATCGAGGACGGGCGCGACAACCTGACAATGGCAGGCCCGATCGACACCCATTGCCCGGTGCATATCCTGCAGGGCCTGGCCGATGCGGATGTGCCGGCAAGCCATGCACTGAAGCTGGTCAGCCTGCTGCCCGCCGACGACGTGACCCTGTCGCTGATCCCTGACGGCGACCATCGCCTGTCGCGACCGCAGGATCTCGACATGCTGGTGCGGGCCGTCGATGCGATGGCGCAGAGGGGACACTGATGCGCCTTTCCATTCCGATATCCGCCTTCGTCGCGGCGATCGTCGGCTTCGGCGGCACGCTGGCCATCGTCATCGCAGCCGCCAACGCAGTCGGCGCGACGCAGATCGAGACGGCAAGCTGGGTGACGACGATCTGCCTGGCCATGGCGATCGAGAGCCTGTGGCTGTCATGGCGCACGAAAATGCCAGTCATCACCGCCTGGTCGACGCCGGGCCTGGCGCTGATCGCGGCATCGAGCGGCTTTTCGATGGGTGAGGCCGTCGCTGCCTTCATCGTCACCGGCGTCCTTCTGATCGCCACCGGGCTGTTTCGGCCCCTGACGAAGCTGATCTCGAGAATACCGCCTTCCGTCGCCTCGGGCATGCTGGCCGGTATCGTCGTCACCTTCGCGCTCAATGCGGTGAAGACCATTCCCATCGACCCGTGGCTGATCCTGCCGCTGATTGCAGCCTTCTTCGTCATCCGGCTGTTCAACCCGGCGCTGTCGGTGCTGGCGGTGCTGATCGGCGGTGGCCTTGCCGCTTTCCTCACCGGCCGTGTCGGCGGCCTGCCGACACCCGAACTGTCGACGCTGACGCTGATTGCGCCTGATTTCACCGCCAAGGCGGTGATCGGGCTGGCACTGCCGCTCTATCTCGTCACCATGGCTTCGCAGAACCTGTCCGGCCTCGCCGTGCTGCGCGCCGCCGGCTACCATCCGGAGCCCGGCCCGCTGATCGGCGTCACCGGCCTGTTTTCGCTGCTGTCGGCGCCGTTCGGCGGCTCGACCACCAATCTGGCGGCGATCTCGGCGGCGATCTGCACCGGGCCGGACGTCCACCCCGACCCCGCCGAGCGCTGGAAGACCGGGCCGTTCTATGCGCTCGCCTATCTCATCTTTGCGATTTTCGGCGCTTCGCTGGTGGCGATCTTCGCGGTGCTGCCACAGAGCCTGATCGTACTGGTGGCGGGCCTGGCGCTGATGGCGTCGCTCGCCAACGCGCTTTCTATCGCGCTGAAGGAAGAGGCGGATCGCATGGCCGCCACCGTCACCTTTGTCGTCACCGCGTCGGGTCTGACGCTGTTCGGCGTTGGCGCCGCATTCTGGGGCCTGATTGCCGGGCTGGTCGTGCTTTTCCTCGATATGATCAAAAAGCGATAAACATTTCAGATGCTTGTCCGGATTTGGCGGACATTGTCTTGAATCGCCGTTTTTCTCTTCCCATTTCGATTCCACGCAGCCGGGTTTGGCTGTCTCCAACCGAAGGAATGGGAGAAAATGAACACATCCGCATTGATCCGTCCGGCCTGGACGCCGGCAACCATCGCGTTGATGGTTGTGGGTTTCATGGTGTTCTGGCCACTCGGCTTCGCCATGCTCGCCTACATCATCTGGGGCGACCGCCTCGATGGCTTCAAGCGTGACGTCAACCGCGCGACCGACGGCATCTTCGCCGGTTGCCGCCGCGGTTCCGACAAGGCCGCGCGCTGGGGCAATGGTTCCGCCCGCACCGGCAACGTCGCTTTCGACGACTGGCGCGAAAAGGAACTTGAGCGGCTGAACGAAGAGCGCCGCAAGCTCGACGAGATGCTGACCCAGTTCGACGAATACGCCCGCGAATTGCGCCGCGCCAAGGACCAGGACGAGTTCGACCGGTTCATGGCCAACCGCAACAAGTCGACGGCTCCGACGAAGACCGATCCGGGCACTGGAACGACGACCACCAAGCGTGGCAAGGGTTCGAACCTGCTTGACGACTGAGATCCGGCGACTGGTCACATCGTAAAAAAACGGCGTCGCGCGAGCGGCGCCGTTTCTTTTTTGTTCTAGTCGTTTTTCTCGAATCGCGTATCGTCCCGCCATGACTCTCGGCTTCTTTCGCAATCTGACAAAGCCCAAGCCCACGCCTGTCGTGGAGCGCGAATATTGCGTCGCCGGCCGCACGCTGCCGCTCAAGATCGTCGAGAGCGCCAGGGCGCGCCGAATGACGCTGCGTATCGATTCAGGCGGCCAGGGTCTGCGCATCACCGTGCCGCCAGGCCTGCGCCGCGGCGAAGTGGACAGGTTCCTCGAGCGGCATCAGGACTGGCTGGAGCAGCGACTGGCCAAGGTGCCGACGCGGCCGCAGGTGCGGCCCGGCATCAGGATCCCGGTGCGCGGCGTGCCGCACCGCATCGTCCATGAACCGTCAAAGCGCGGCACCGTCACCGTGTCGCGCGACGAACGTGGTCCGCTCTTGATCGTGCATGGCGACCGCATACATCTGCCGCGCCGCCTCGCCGATTTCCTCAAGCGCGAGGCCAAGAAGGAAATCGAGAAGCTGGTGGCCAAGCACACCGAGGCGCTTGGCAAGCGCGCCAAGGCGATCCGCTTCAAGGACACGTCAAGCCGCTGGGGGTCATGCACCTCCGAAGGCAATCTGTCCTTTTCCTGGCGCATCATGATGGCGCCGTCGCCGGTCATCAACTATCTCGTCGCGCATGAAGTGGCGCATCTCAAGGAGATGAACCACGGCCCGAAATTCTGGAAACTGTGCGAAAAGCTCTGCCCCGACACCGATCGCTGCAAGGACTGGCTGAAGCGCAATGGCGGTGCGCTGCAGGCGATCATGTTCGAGTAGATCGCTCAATCGTCGTTGGCGGCGTTCAAGTCTTCGGGCCGCAACCCCTCATCGCCATGATGCGGCCACGGCAGGAAATTGCCGTCGAACTCATCGCCGCCGAAATAGTCGAGCGCGCGGTGCGCCTCGGCGCCATTGAATGCGGCCTTGTCGATCAGATGCGCGATGACCTCGCGCGCCTGCGCAATCTTCTGCCTGAGTTCGGCTACGGTTCTGTCGGCCATGATCGTGCTCCCGCCTTGCGTCCTGTCCATCCATAGGTAGCGCCTTTGGCCGTGCCGGCAAACAGCATGCTTTTTCTCGACTCTTATCGCTTTTCATGCCAATTCCCGCGCCATGGCACTCGACATCAAAATCTGCGGCTTGAAGACCGACGCGGCAATGGCCGCGGCGCTGGCCGGCGGCGCCAGCCATGTCGGGTTTATCTTCTTCGCCAAAAGCCCGCGCTATGTCGAACCTGCCGAGGCTGGCCGTCTGCGCGAGGCCGCGCGCGGCAAGGCGATGGCGGTTGCCGTCACCGTCGATGCCGGCGACGCCTTCCTGGATGAAATCGTTGCCAAAATGCAGCCCGACATGCTGCAGCTGCACGGCGCGGAAACGCCCGAGCGCGTCGCCGAGGTCAAAGCCCGCTATGGCCTGCCGGTGATGAAGGCGCTGCCGCTCAGCGAGGCCGCCGATCTCGAACGAATGAAGCCATTCATCGGCATAGCCGACCGGTTCCTGTTCGACGCCAAGCCGCCGAAAGGCTCCGAACTGCCGGGCGGCAATGGTGTTGCCTTCGACTGGCGCATTCTCGCCGGCCTTGACGGCGGCGTCGATTACATGCTTTCCGGTGGGCTCAACGCCGCCAATATCGGCGATGCCCTTCGGCTTGCCAACCCGCCTGGGATCGACATTTCTTCAGGCGTGGAAAGCGCGCCGGGCGTCAAGGATCCGGCGCTGATCGAACAGTTTTTCCGGGCCGTCAGGGCCGCGCGGAACACCCGCGCAGCCTAGTGGTGCCTCAAACCAGAGCATGTCCCGGAAAAGTGGGAACCGGTTTTCCGACAAGGACATGCCTCATAGTCAAGATGCCAGGAGATCGGCGATGAACAAGCCGGCGACACCCAATTCCTTCCGCACCGGGCCCGACGAACAGGGCATGTTCGGCATTTTCGGCGGTCGTTTCGTTGCCGAAACGCTGATGCCGCTGATCCTCGATCTGGAGCGGCACTGGAACGAGGTCAAGAACGATGCGGATTTCAGGGCTGAGCTGACTGACCTGTCGACCCACTATGCCGGACGGCCGTCGAAGCTTTATTTCGCCGAAGGCCTCACGAAGCATCTTCGTGAGGTTTCCTCGGCCAGGGGCCTCGCGGGCGGCGCGAAGGTCTACTTCAAGCGGGAGGATTTGAACCACACCGGTTCGCACAAGATCAACAACTGCCTCGGCCAGATCCTGCTGGCCAAGCGCATGGGCAAGAAGCGCATCATCGCCGAGACCGGCGCCGGCCAGCACGGCGTGGCCTCGGCCACGGTTGCGGCCCGCTTCGGCTTTCCCTGCGTCGTCTACATGGGCGCCACAGACGTTGCCCGGCAAAGCCCGAACGTCTTCCGCATGAAGCTGCTCGGCGCCGAAGTGCGCCCGGTGACCGCCGGCCACGGCACGCTGAAGGACGCCATGAACGAGGCGTTGCGCGACTGGGTGACCAATGTCGAGGACACTTATTACCTGATCGGCACCGCCGCCGGCCCGCACCCCTATCCGGAGCTGGTGCGCGACTTCCAGTCGGTGATCGGCATCGAGGCGCGGGCACAGATCCTCGAGCAGGAAGGCCGGCTGCCCGACACCATCATCGCCGCTGTCGGCGGTGGCTCGAACGCCATCGGCCTGTTCCATCCCTTCCTAGACGACAAGGAGGTCCGCATCATCGGCATCGAAGCCGGCGGTCGCGGTCTCGACGGCATCGAGCATTGCGCCTCGATGAATGCCGGCGCGCCCGGCGTGCTGCATGGCAACCGCACCTATCTCCTGCAGAACGCCGACGGCCAGATCATGGACGGCCATTCGATCTCGGCGGGCCTCGACTATCCCGGCGTCGGGCCGGAGCATTCCTGGCTGCGCGATTCAGGCCGGGTCGAATATGTACCCATTCTCGATGACGAGGCGCTGGAGGCTTTCAAGCTGACGACGCGCGTCGAAGGCATCATCCCGGCGCTGGAATCGGCGCATGCCATCGCGCATGCGGTGAAGATCGTGCCTGCCATGAACAAGGATCAGATCGTCATCGTCAACCTGTCCGGCCGTGGCGACAAGGACGTGCACACGGTGGCCAGCATGCTGGGCATGGAGATCTGATCATGGCCACCCGCATCGACCGCCGCATGGCGAAGCTCAGGACCGAAGGCCGCCCGGCGCTCGTCACCTATTTCATGGGCGGCGACCCCGACTACGACACCTCTTTGTCGATCATGAAGGCGTTGCCGGGCGCAGGTTCCGATATTATCGAGCTCGGCATGCCGTTTTCCGATCCGATGGCCGACGGCCCGGCGATCCAGGCGGCGGGCTTGCGGGCGCTGAAAGGCGGCCAGACGCTGGCCAAGACGCTGAAGATGGCGGCCGACTTCCGCGCCGGCGACAATGAAACGCCGATCGTGCTGATGGGCTACTACAATCCGATCTACATCTATGGCGTCGACCGCTTCCTCAAGGACGCGATCGCCAGCGGCATCGACGGGCTGATCGTCGTCGACCTGCCCCCGGAGATGGATGAGGAACTGTGCATTCCGGCATTGAAAGCCGGCATCAACTTCATCCGGCTGGCGACGCCGACCACCGACGACAAACGCCTGCCCAAGGTGCTGCAGAACACGTCGGGCTTCGTCTATTACGTGTCGATGACCGGCATCACCGGCTCGGCACTGGCCGACACCGGCAAGGTGGCGGCGGCGGTCAAGCGCATCAAGGGCCACACCGACCTGCCGGTCTGCGTCGGCTTCGGCGTCAAGACCGCCGAGCAGGCCCGGGTGATCGGCGCCAATGCCGACGGCGTCGTCGTCGGCACCGCGATCGTCAATGCGGTGGCCAATGTGCTGGGGCCGAAGGCCGAGAAGACCGCCGATCCGGCCGAGGCCGTCGCCACGCTGGTCAGCGGCCTAGCGCAAGGCGTGCGCTCGGCCCGCCTTGCTGCTGCCGAATAGTTTCCCTACGTCAGGTCTTGTGCATGCCGTTATCCCAGAACCGGTTCCCACTTTTGGGCGACATGCATTAGCAACTCTTCGTCAGGACAGGAGCCGAAGCGATGAACTGGATCACCAATTACGTTCGCCCGAAGATCAATTCGATGCTCGGCCGGCGCACCGACATGCCCGAGAATCTCTGGATCAAGGATCCGGAGACCGGCGAGATGGTGTTCCACAAGGACCTGGAATCGAACCAGTTCGTCATTCCCTCGTCCGGTCATCACATGAAGATCTCGGCCAAGGAGCGGCTGAAATTCTTCTTCGATGGCGGCAAATACGAGACCCTGGACAACCCCAAGGTCATGCAGGATCCGCTGAAATTCCGCGACGAGAAGCGCTATGTCGACCGGTTGAAGGACGCCAAGGCCAAGACCGGCCTTGAGGACGCGATCATCAATGCGCTGGGCACCGTCGAGGGTCTTCCGGTTGTGGTCACGGTGCAGGACTTCGCCTTCATGGGCGGTTCGCTCGGCATGGCCGCCGGCGACGCCATCGTGCACGGCTTCGAAGTGGCCCTGCAGCGCAAGCGGCCGCTGATCCTGTTTGCTGCTTCCGGCGGCGCCCGCATGCAGGAAGGTATTTTGTCCCTGATGCAATTGCCTCGGACAACGGTCGGTGTCGACCGGCTGAAGGAAGCCGGCCTGCCCTACATCGTCGTTTTGACCAACCCGACCACGGGCGGCGTGACCGCCTCCTACGCCATGCTGGGCGACGTGCACATCGCCGAGCCCGGCGCGCTGATCGGCTTTGCCGGACCGCGCGTCATCGAACAGACGATCCGCGAGAAACTGCCCGATGGCTTCCAGCGCTCCGAATATCTGATGGAGCACGGCATGGTCGACATGGTCGTATCCAGGCTGGAAATGCGTGAAACGATCGCGCGCCTGCTCAAGATGCTGCTCAAGCTGCCGGAAGAGCAAAAAACGCTGGAGCCGGAAATCCTGCCGCCGGCGGTGGTTGCCGCGGAAGCTCGGCCGCAAGCCTGAAGCGACACGAAGCGCCGCGACCGCGATTGCACGAAGGCTTCGGCGCGCTGTAGCCTTTGATTGCCATGGCCATCCGAAACCGATTCTGGTTTTCAGGCTCATGCGCTAGGATTCCACCATGACGACGCTTGCCGCCGACCGCGAAATCGAAGCCCTGATGGCGCTTCATCCGAAAGGCTTCGACCTTTCGCTCGACCGCATTTCGCGGCTGCTGGAGCGGCTTGACAATCCGCAGGACCGGCTGCCCCCGGTCATCCACATCGCCGGCACCAACGGCAAAGGTTCGTGCGC
>NZ_RZPW01000170.1:0-5000 GCF_003998455.1 Mesorhizobium sp. M7A.F.Ca.CA.001.08.2.1
TTCCCTAAGCCCGCGCACGATCGAGAACAGGCGTTGCGCTTCGCTTTCGGTGAGTGCGGCGGTCGGCTCGTCGAGCATCAGCACCTTGCAGTCGAGCGTCAGCGCCTTGGCGATCTCGACGAGCTGCTGGTTGGAAATGGAGAGGTCGGCGACCCTGGTGTGCACCGGAATGGGCGCGAGCAGGTCCATGACCTTCTGGGCGTCAGCGTAGAGCTTCTGGAAATTCATCAGCGGTGCGCGCCGGCTGTTGATCGCGGCCATGTAGATGTTTTCGGCAACGGTGGCGTCCTGGCACAGCGCGATCTCCTGGTGGACAAGCGCGATGCCGAGACGTTGGGCGGCCGCGGGCGAGTGGATCGAAACACGCTCGCCATCGATCAGGATGTCGCCCTCGTCGGGCTGCAATACACCGGCGATCATGTTCATCAGCGTCGACTTGCCGGCGCCGTTCTCGCCGCACAGCGCATGGATTTCGCCGCGCCGCAGCTCGAACCGCACGTCGTTCAGTGCCTTGACCGGGCCGAACGCCTTGGACAGACCGCGGATTTCAAGAATGGGCGACTGGGTCACGCCATGCTCCTGCGATGCTTGCGGGGGAGGAAGGAGGCCGAAGCCTCCTTCCCGGTTGGTCCGGCCTTGTGGAGGCCGGGGCGGCGATCGAGACTATTCCTCGATGCCCTTGGTGCCGCGACGCTTGAGGTACTTGTCCCAGTAGAAGTCGTCCGCATTGTCCTTGGAGACGATGGAGAAGCCATTGTCGACGAAGGGCACGCTCATCGGGTTGAAACCCGAACGCTTGGCGTCGTTCATCGGATCGATCAGGCCGGGATGCTTGGCCATCCACAACAGCATGAAGCCCATATAGCCCTGCATGCCCTGGTTGGGATTGACCGAGCCGAAGATCTCGCCGGCCTTGATCATGTCGAGGATCTTGGCGTTGACGTCGGCGAGCATGACGCGGATCTTGCCGCCGCCTTCCTTGGCGGCCTGGGCAGCACCGATGGCCGAGTTGGCCTCCGGCATGAACACGGCGCCGAGGTCCGGATGCGCCTGGGCCAGGCTCAAAACCGCCTGATAGGCCTTGGTCGGATCCTGGTTCGAAGCGGCGCGGCCGACGAGCTTCATGTCGGGCCATTTGGCTTCCATGCGGGCAACGAAGGCGTTGACGCGCTTGTCGTGGTTGTCCTGGCCGGGATTCTCCAGCACCGCATATTCGCCCTTGCCATCCATCGCCTTGGCAACGGCGTCGGCGGCATAGGTGCCTTCGGCATTGTTGTCGGAGGTGATGTAGGAGACGCGCTTGGAATTCGGCGAGTCGGCGGCGAAGGTCACCACCGCGGTGCCCTGCTCGATGGCGCGGTTGATCGGCTCGATGAACGGATCGGAGTTCATCGGGTGTACCAGTATGCCGGCCGGCTTCTGCGCCAGTGCCTGGTCGAAGGTGGCGATCTGCTTGTTGACGTCGTATTCCGGCGTACCCGTATAGGCGGTCTCGCAGCCGAACTGCTGGCCGGCCTGCTTGAACATTTCATAGACCGGGAACCAGTATTCGACGCCCGAGACCATCACGTTCATGACGTATTTTTCACCCGGCTCGCATTTGAACGGGTTAGGGGTTTCGGCGCGTACCTGCATCGACCCAAAGCAGGTCGATGCAGCCGCCGCGATTGCGAGCGTGCTCAGAAATTTGCGCAAGTTTCCTCCCTTGGCCGAAGCCATCCTCAATGACCGTTGCAGGCACTCAGTGAGCGCTGCCGTATGGATTTGATGATGCCGACCTTCCTCCGAAAGCCGACGATCGGGACATTACAGTCCGGGCGCGCATTGTCAATATAATTCACATAGTGAAATATATTTCAGACCCTACTTCAAGGGGATTCCTACGCTCCGGTCGACGAGGCTGGGCGCGGCCGCCAAGATGCCGTACGGGCTGGGCAAGGCCTTACCGGCCTTTGGCCGCGAAACCGGAGAGGGTGGTGGAGTATCCGCACGGGGGCTCGCATGGTACCCTCCCGCCGGCCGCGTCTTTATCGCCTGAAGCCCCCGATCCTGTCTTTGATAGATCTGTTCCGGGCGCAGCGTGACGCTCTCCATATGTCCGCTTGTCCCGCAGCTTCGGCTTCGCTTTCGGGGGCCTGAGCCTGGGCAGATCGATGGCCACCCCAGCCGCATATCAAAACGGCGCGCGGGCATTTGTGGCTGGCGGGCTGTTTTTGATGTTGGTTTTGGGGAGAGGATTTGTTTTCTGTCTGGCGGCTTGGCTTGGCTGGTTGCGGGCGCCTGATGACAGGCCGGCAGCACAGCACAGCACAAAACAAAAAGCCCGCACGATGGCGGGCTTTTTTGAATTTGGTTGCGGGGACAGGATTTGAACCTGTGACCTTCAGGTTATGAGCCTGACGAGCTACCGGGCTGCTCCACCCCGCGTCAATTTTTGTGTAAGCCGAGGCCTACAGATAGGTATATGGCTGACCAAATGAAAGGGCCGCTTACGCGGCCCGTGATCCCTTGGCGGGCCATTTCATAAAGAGAAGATTTCTCTCCATCCGATTTGGATGTGAGATCAACGTGCGTTTGGCAGACCTGGCAGCGACCTACTCTCCCGCGTCTTGAGACGAAGTACCATCAGCGCTGGAGCGTTTCACGGCCGAGTTCGGAATGGGATCGGGTGCAGCCGCTCCGCCATAACCACCAGGTCGGCAAAACGCACGTTGTTCGAGAAGCTTTTGAGCGAAGGGCACAAAGAGACATCGGCAGCGGAGCTGTCGGGTGCCTCTCGGGGCTGTTCGCTGGTCTTTGTGTGCCTTTACGGTTCTTGGTCTGGCGCCTTTCGAAGCGAAGCTTCGCAAGGTCGACCGACCGTCGGCGCTGATGCGCCGCACCCACGTAGCGCCGCCCGCAGGGCGGAACAAGCGTGAGTGAGAACAGACCATCTGACTTTGTCAGATGGGCATAAGGAATGAGAACGATCAAGCCGATCGAACTATTAGTACCGGTAAGCTTCAAGCGTTGCCGCTCTTCCACACCCGGCCTATCAACGTGGTCGTCTTCCACGGTTCTCAGGGAATACTCGTTTTAAGGTGGGTTTCCCGCTTAGATGCCTTCAGCGGTTATCCCGTCCGGATATAGCTACCCTGCTATGCGGCTGGCGCCACAACAGGTCCACCAGAGATCCGTCCATCCCGGTCCTCTCGTACTAGGGACAGATCCTTTCAATATTCCTACACCCACGGCAGATAGGGACCGAACTGTCTCACGACGTTCTGAACCCAACTCACGTACCGCTTTAAATGGCGAACAGCCATACCCTTGGGACCTGCTCCAGCCCCAGGATGCGATGAGTCGACATCGAGGTGCCAAACAACCCCGTCGATATGGACTCTTGGGGGTCATCAGCCTGTTATCCCCGGCGTACCTTTTATCCGTTGAGCGATGGCCCTTCCACGCGGGACCACCGGATCACTATGACCGACTTTCGTCTCTGCTCGACTTGTCAGTCTCGCAGTCAGGCAGGCTTATGCCATTGCACTCAGCGAACGATTTCCGACCGTTCTGAGCCCACCATCGCGCGCCTCCGTTACTCTTTAGGAGGCGACCGCCCCAGTCAAACTACCCACCATACATTGTCCCGGACCCGGATAACGGGCCGCGGTTAGACATCCATAGTAATAAGGGTGGTATTTCAAGGGTGGCTCCACCTGAGCTGGCGCCCAGGCTTCAAAGCCTACCACCTATCCTACACATGCCACTACGAATGCCAATGTAAAGCTATAGTAAAGGTGCACGGGGTCTTTCCGTCTAACCGCAGGAACCCCGCATCTTCACGGGGAATTCAATTTCACTGAGTCTATGCTGGAGACAGCGGGGAAGTCGTTACGCCATTCGTGCAGGTCGGAACTTACCCGACAAGGAATTTCGCTACCTTAGGACCGTTATAGTTACGGCCGCCGTTTACTGGGGCTTCGATTCAGAGCTTGCACCCCTCCTCTTAACCTTCCAGCACCGGGCAGGCGTCAGACCCTATACGTCGTCTTGCGACTTCGCAGAGCCCTGTGTTTTTGATAAACAGTCGCTACCCCCTGGTCTGTGCCACCCTCCTCCACTTGCGTAGAAAAGGGTCACGCTTCTTCCGAAGTTACGCGTGCAATTTGCCGAGTTCCTTCAGCATAGTTCTCTCAAGCGCCTTGGTATACTCTACCAGACCACCAGTGTCGGTTTCGGGTACGGTTTATAAGGAGGAGCTATTTCCTGGAACCACGCAGCAGCCCGTTCAATCCGATAAGATTGGACTACCTCAATGATCCGTCACTACCTCCAAGCCCACGAATATTAACGTGGTTCCCATCGACTACGCGTTTCCGCCTCGTCTTAGGGGCCGGCTAACCCTGCTCAGATTAGCTTTAAGCAGGAACCCTTGGTCTTTCGGCGGGGGAGTCTCTCACTCCCCTTACGTTACTCATGTCAGCATTCGCACTTCTGATACCTCCACCACCCCTCACGGGTATGGCTTCATCAGCTTACAGAACGCTCCGCTACCGCTTGGCCCTTGCGGACCAAACCCTAAGCTTCGGTGTATGGCTTTAGCCCCGTTACATTTTCGGCGCAAAGACCCTTATTTAGACCAGTGAGCTGTTACGCTTTCTTTAAATGATGGCTGCTTCTAAGCCAACATCCTGGTTGTTTTGGGATCCTCACATCCTTTCCCACTTAGCCATAACTTGGGGACCTTAGCTGTAGGTCAGGGTTGTTTCCCTTTTCACGACGGACGTTAGCACCCGCCGTGTGTCTGCCGACTAGTACTCCCAGGTATTCGGAGTTTGGTTAGGTTTGGTAATCCGGTGAGGACCCCTAGCCCATCCAGTGCTCTACCCCCTGGGGTATTCGGTCGACGCTCTACCTAAATAGATTTCGCGGAGAACCAGCTATTTCCGAGTTTGATTGGCCTTTCACCCCTAGCCACAAGTCATCCCGAACTATTGCAACAGTTATGGGTTCGGTCC
>NZ_RZPW01000171.1:0-9464 GCF_003998455.1 Mesorhizobium sp. M7A.F.Ca.CA.001.08.2.1
GTTCAACGGTTGGTGATAAAAACCGCTTCCTCATCGTCGCGCTGCCTGCCGCCAAGGGCCGCGGCAGCACTGGCGATAAAGGCGCCGATCGCCAGCGAGAGCGCACCAAGCAAGGCAAACGTCGCGCTGGCCTTCCTGGCTGTGTCGGCGGCCTGCTGCGCCTTGACCTTGGCGTCCTGGGCCTTGGCGAGGACGGCATCCACCCGGGTCCTGGCATCTGCTTCCGAAAGCCCCGTGCGAACGGCGACCAGCTGCGACAGATAGGTTTTGTCGTCTGCGGAAACCTCGCCTGCCGCGGCGCCGGCGATCAGGATGCGCGAAGCCTGCCCAACCGCGGCCGCATCGCTGTCCGGATTGGCGGCCGCGAGCTTGCCCGGATCGGCCGGACGGAACAGTGAATCCACCAGGTAGGATGTCGCATTGTCGGCCGACGCGCTGCCGGCATTGGCCGAAGCCCCCGCCGATGCGCCCATGGCCGCACCAGACGCGATGGTGGACACCGCCTGCACGCCCGAGCCTATGGCAGCGGAAAGCGCGGAGCCAAGCACGCCGACGACGAGTAGTGTGGCCAACGCCCAGGCAAGAAAGCCATGGGCGGTATCACGGAAATACACCTCGTCCGTGTGGATGCCGACCCATTTGGTGCGCAGGCGTCCGGCAAGGTAGCCGCCGACACCCGAGGACAGCCATTGCACGATGATCAGCCAGACGGCAGTGGATGCCGCGAAAGTGGTGACAGATGCGCCGGATCCCGACCAGGGCGACACCATGCTCAATCCAAGCCCGGAGCCCAGCAGCATGAGGATGAAGGTCAGCGTCGAGGCCGCGAAGGCACCGGCGATGATCGGTCCCCAACTGACGGCGGTGGAGGAGGATTCTGTTGAAGTGGAAACGTCGACAGCCGATAGGGTGGACTGCATAAGTGCCCCCTATCGTACGAACAGCATGATCAGAATGATGATCGGGATCGGTATGCCGAGCAACCAGAGCAAAATGCCGCGTCCCATGGAAACCTCCTGTTAGAAATTGTGATCGATATTGTCACAATGTCTCGCAGGGACTTCCGTTCCGGCGCGTTGCAAATTGATTTTGTTGCCGCCGGTGGAACAATTGGCGCGCCGCAGCGCGCCAATTCAGATTAACGTCAGCTCAGATATCCAGATTGGCGACCGACAGCGCGTTGTCCTGGATGAACTCGCGCCTGGGCTCGACCTCGTCGCCCATCAGCCGCGAAAACAGCGAATCCGCATCGGTCGCGTCATTGACCTTGACCTGCAGCAGCGAGCGCACGTTCGGATCGAGCGTGGTTTCCCACAGCTGTTCGGCGTTCATCTCGCCGAGACCCTTGTAGCGCTGCATCGTCAGGCCCTTGCGACCGGTCGCAAAGACCGCATTGAGCATCGCCAGCGGCCCCGAGATGGTTTCGGAGACATCCTTGCGGCGCAGCACCGGCGGCGACCCGTAGACCTCGCTGAGGCGCTGTGCGTAGCGGTCGAGCTGGCGTGCGTCGGCCGAATTGATCAGCGCCAGGTCGAGATGCGCATATTCCTTGACGCTGCGCACCGTGCGCTCGAACACATAGCCGCCCACGCCTTCATTCGAGGTCGACATGCGGCCGGTCCAGCCGCGCTCGGTGTCCTCGGCAATGATGTCGAGGCGTTTTGCAATCCGCTCCGCCATGTCGTTGGCGCGGCCGAGATCGGCGAACACGTCCGGGTTGAGCCCACCGGCGATCGCCGCCTGCTCGACGACGCCTCTGTTGTAGCGCGTGTGCAGGCCGTTGATCAGCTGGCGCACCGCCAGCGCGTCATCGATGGCGCCACGCAGGTCCTGCCCGATGCGAACCTCGCCCGAGCCGAGCGTAAGCGATGCTTCCTCCAGTCCCGAACCGATCAGGAACTCCTCGAACGCGCTCTCGTCCTTGATGTATTGCGAGCTCTTGCCGCGCGTCACCTTGTAGAGCGGCGGCTGGGCGATGTAGAGATGGCCGCGCTCGATCAGCTCCGGCATCTGCCGGAAGAAGAAGGTGAGCAGCAAGGTTCTGATATGGGCGCCGTCGACGTCGGCGTCGGTCATCAGGATGATCTTGTGGTAGCGCAATTTGTCGGCGTTGAACTCGTCCTTGCCGATCGAGGTGCCGAGCGCCGTGATCAACGTGCCGATCATGTCGGAGCCGAGCATGCGGTCGAAGCGCGCCCGCTCGACATTGAGGATCTTGCCGCGCAACGGCAGGATCGCCTGGTTCTGGCGCGAACGCCCACCCTTGGCGGAGCCGCCGGCGGAATCACCCTCGACGATGAAGATTTCGGATTTCGCCGGGTCGCGTTCCTGGCAGTCGGCCAGTTTGCCGGGCAGGGAGGTGACGCCGAGCGAACTCTTGCGGGTGATATCGCGCGCCTTGCGCGCCGCTTCGCGCGCCGCCGCCGCCTGGATCACCTTGTCGACGACCACCTTGCCTTCGCTCGGGTGTTCTTCCAGCCAGGTGCCGAGCGCTTCGTTGACCAGGCCTTCGACGACAGGACGGACTTCCGACGAGACCAGCTTGTCCTTGGTCTGCGAGGAGAATTTCGGGTCGGGAACCTTGACCGACAGCACCGCCGTCAGACCTTCGCGGCAATCGTCGCCGATCAGCGAGACCTTTTCCTTCTTGGTCAGCCCAGAGGATTCGCCATAGCCGGTGATCTGACGCGTCAGCGCGCCGCGGAAGCCGGCCAGATGCGTGCCGCCATCGCGCTGCGGGATGTTGTTGGTGAAGGCCAGCACGTTCTCGTGGTAGCTGTCGTTCCACCACATCGCCACTTCGACGGTGATCCCGTCGCGCTCCGCCCGGATGGCGATCGGCTTGTCGATCAGCGGTTTCTTGACGCGATCGAGATATTTGACGAATTCTTCGAGGCCTCCATCGTAGTGCAGTTCATGGCGCACGACATCGGCGTGACGGGCATCGGTCAAAATGATGCGCACGCCGGAATTGAGGAAGGCAAGCTCGCGCAGCCGGTGTTCCAGCGTGCCGAAGTCGAACTCGACCATGGTGAAGGTCTCGGCCGACGGGAAGAAGGTGATCTGGCTGCCGCTGCGGCCCTCATAGGTGCCCGGCTGCTTGTCCTGCTCATAGGTGCCGGTCGCCTTCAGAGGTGCGTCGGCATTGCCATGCGTGAAACTCATCTCGAAGATCTGGCCGTTGCGGCGGATCTTCAGCTTTAGCCACGCCGACAGCGCGTTGACCACCGAGACGCCGACGCCATGCAGGCCGCCCGAGACCTTGTAGGAATTCTGGTCGAACTTGCCGCCGGCATGCAGCTGCGTCATGATCACTTCGGCCGCCGAAATGCCTTCTCCGGTGTGGATATCGGTCGGAATTCCGCGGCCATTGTCGATCACAGTGACCGAACCATCGGGGTTGAGCGTCACGGTGACGAGGTCGGCGTGACCGGCCAGCGCCTCGTCGATGGCGTTGTCGACCACTTCATAGACCATGTGATGCAGGCCCGAGCCGTCGTCTGTATCACCGATATACATTCCGGGGCGTTTGCGGACAGCGTCCAACCCCTTCAAAACCTTGATGGAATCGGCGCCGTATTCGGCTTCAGCGCCGTTGTTGTTGTCGATCTGATCGCTCATGAAAACCTGTTGTCTGGATGCCGCCTGCACAGCGCGAAAAATCCGCGCCGAATCGCGCCTCTGATATCGACTAGATATAGGCGCAAAAGGCGGTTTTTCCAAGGTTTGCAGGCATTTCACTGGGAATGGCCGGCTGCCAATGGCGGGCCTCCGCCGGCCCCCATTTCACTTCGGCCAGCGGTCCTTGAGAAACCTTGATCATGAACTTGTATCTCGGCGCCAGCCGCCTGCTGCGGTCGCGCCCCGGCGTCATGTCGGGCGGGCGGCCGGATCAGGCGGTGGTCGTCGTTGGCGATGACCAGGGCCAGGCGCCACCACTGCGGTGGCGGTGGTGAGCATAGGCAGCAAGGCAAACAGCAAGCGCAAATCGAACTGCCCCCCAGCTCGTTCCTGTGCACGACCACCTCTCTATGGCAGCAAACCGGGGTTTTTTGCGGAAGACCAGCGTTTTCAGCCTGCCCGCATCGGCTTCAAAGCCTCGCTCCAGCGCAGCAGCTCGTCGAGCATGGTTTTGGCTCCGCCCTGCACCTGTTCGCTGGCGTTGAAAGCGCCATGTTCGTCGAGCAGTTTCTGGTACATCGGCAGCGCGACGCCTTCCGGGATCGGCATGACACCTACCGAGGTCAGCAGCGGCTTCAGCGCTTGCGCCGCGCGCAGGCCGCCGGAGACGCCGCCATAGCTGAAAATGGCGGCTGCCTTGTACTTCCATTCGCGCGAGAGATAGTCGATCGCGTTGACGATCGCCGGCGCCACGAAATAATTGTATTCCGGCGCCACGAAGACGAAGGCATCGGCGGCATCGATCGCCTTGGACCAGGCTTTGGTATGATCGTTCTGGTAGTTGCCAAGCCTTGGATGGTGCGGTTCGTCCAGCACCGGAAGCTTGAACGCATCGATGTCGGTCAGTACAGGCTCGAATTTCCCGTGCTCGCGCGCGAACCTCTCCAGCCACTCGGCAAAAATCGGTCCGGCGCGGCCTGGCCGCGTGCTGCCGATGATGATGTTCAACTGGTGCTTCAAGCTGGGCTCCTGCGGTGGCGGTATCCATTGGTGACTGCCACCTAGGGCATGCCGCTCGGGGCAACAAGAAGGCACCTCGCGGTAACCGGTCACATTCCGGAGAGCAGGGCCTTGCCGTTCGGTCACATGGACGCCTGCTTTGCGGCCCACTACATTGGGTCATCAGCGGAGCACAGCATGGACGTCCAGCCCGCCCCCTTCATTCCCCCGGCGCCGAAGCCGCGCACGACGCCGCCCTCGACGTTGGAGATGATCCGCATCGTCTACCGCAACCCGCTCGAATTGTGGGGTGAGCATACCTACAACGAGCCGTGGATCTCGGCGAACGGCGTTGGCGGACATCTGATCGTCGCCAATGATCCCGCCCTGATCCGGCATGTGCTGGTCGACAACGCCAGGAACTACAAGATGGCGACGGTGCGCCAGAAGATCCTGCGGCCGATCCTGCGCGACGGCCTGCTCACCGCCGAGGGCGAGGTCTGGAAGCGGTCGCGCAAGGCGATGGCGCCGGTGTTCACGCCGCGCCACATCTTCGGCTTCGCCCAGCCGATGCTGAGGCGCACGCAGGACTTCGTCACCCGTTACGAAGACGGCGGCACGTCTGACATCGCCCATGACATGACGCTGCTCACTTATGACATCCTGGCCGAGACGCTGTTTTCCGGCGAGATATCAGGCGAGCCCGGCAGTTTCGCCAACGAGATCGACCGCCTGTTCGAGACCATGGGTCGCGTCGATCCGCTCGACCTGTTGCGCGCGCCCGACTGGCTGCCGAGGCTGACCCGCATCCGTGGCCGCAAGACCATGGCCTATTTCCGCAAGATCGTCACCGACACGGTCAAGATGCGCGAAGCGAAATTCAAGCGCGATCCCGATGCCGTGCCGCAGGATTTCCTGACACTGCTGCTCAAGGCCGAGGGACCCGACGGACTGACGCGGGCCGAGGTCGAGGACAATATCATCACCTTCATCGGCGCCGGCCATGAGACGACGGCGCGTGCGCTCGGCTGGACGCTCTATTGCCTCGCTGAATCACCTTGGGAGCGCAACCGGGTCGAGCAGGAGATCGACCAGGTGCTGGCGCGCGAGCCCGATCCGACGAAATGGCTCGATGCCATGCCGTTCACGCGCGCGGCTTTCGACGAAGCGCTCAGGCTCTATCCGCCGGCGCCGTCGATCAACCGCGAGCCGATCGAACCGGAAATGTGGAAGGATCTTCATATCCCCAAGCACGCCGCGGTGCTGGTGATGCCTTGGGTCGTGCATCGCCACAGGAAACTGTGGGACCGGCCGGATGCCTTCCTGCCGGAGCGCTTCCACCCGGGAAATCGCGAAAAGATCGACCGCTTCCAGTATCTGCCGTTTGGCGCCGGCCCACGCGTCTGCATCGGCGCCAGCTTCGCCATGCAGGAGGCGATCATCGCGCTGGCGATCATGCTGTCGCGCTTCCGCTTCGACACCACCGCCGAAACGAAACCCTGGCCGGTACAGAAACTGACCACGCAGCCGCAAGGCGGTCTACCGATGCAGGTCACGCCGCGTTAGGCATGACACCTTCAGGCAGTTGCGCCGAATTAGGCCGCGGGCTTGCGTTGCTGGAACTGGCCGGCGGCTCGGTAGCGCCAGAGATAGCTGGGCAGGATCGTCGCGATCGACTGCGGCTGGATGCCTAGCCCCGCAAGCGTCCTGTTGGTCTGGTTGGCGGCGTCCGAAACGATGTTGTGCTCGCGCAGCTGCATCACCTGGTCCTTGGTCAGCAGCGGGTTGGGCAGGAGACCGAGGATCGAGGCCTGGATGTTGGCCACCCACCACGGAACCGGCACCAGCAGCCGCTTGCGCTCGATCACGTCGAGCAGCTCTTCCATACACTGCTTGAAGGTGAGCACCTTCGGTCCGCCGAGTTCATAGATCTGGCCGCCATCCACCTTGCCGTCGACCGAGCGCGCCACCGCTTCGGCCACGTCGCCGACATAGACCGGCTGAAACTTGGTCTGGCCGCCGCCGATCAGCGGCAGCACCGGCGAATAGCGCGCCATGTTGGCGAAGCGGTTGAAGAAGCCGTCTTCGGGTCCGAAATTGATCGACGGCCGGAAGATCACGGCGTCCTTGATCGTCTCCAGCACAGCCTTTTCGCCAAGCGCCTTGGTGCGCGCGTAGTCTGATTCGGAGTCCAGATCGGCGCCAAGCGCAGAAATGTGGGTCAGGCCGGCGCCGACCGAGCGCGCGGCCTCGGCCACTGCGCGGGCGCCGAACTCGTGCACGGCGGAGAATTTCTGCCGGCCGCTCTCATGCAGGATGGCGACCAGATTGACGACATGGTCGGCGCCTTGCACGGCGCGGTCTACCGACCAGCGCACGCGCACATTGGCCTGGACCGGCTGGATCTGGCCGACATTGCCGAGCGGCTGCAAATGGCCGGCGAGATCGGGCCGCCGGCAGGCGACCCTGATGCGATAGCCGCGCTTGGCCAACGCGCGCACGACATGGCGGCCGACAAAGCCTGACCCGCCAAAGACGACGACGAGCTTTGGGGTCTGCAGGATTTCGGTCATGGCTGGCTCCGGCGCTCGCAGGCTTGGCTGAAGCCGTTTCATAATCCGTTTCGTGCCAAAGGCAAAGGGCGACGCGTCGTCGCTATCAGCCTGTCAGAACGCTTTGCCGATACGGTTGTCGACCGAATGGCGGTTGCCGCCGCGAATGACGAAGAAGAGCAGGATCGCTGCCCACAGCAGCGACTTTTCCGCACCCGAATAGCCTTGGCCCATGGTGACCCAGTGGAACCAGACCGTGACCAGCAGCACGAACAGGCCGGCAAAGGCGGCCGGCCGCGTCAAAAACCCGATGGCGATGAAGATGCCGCCGAAGAATTCAGTGCAGGCCAGAAGCAACGACCACAACGCGCCCGGATAGAAGCCGAGACCCTCGACCATCTCGGCAGCGCCGAAAGGATTGGTGATCTTCTGCGAACCGTGGATCGCGAGAAACCCGCCGGCGACGACGCGAAGAAGGGTTTCGGCACCATCGTGCAGGGCCGCGTAAAACCTGCCAAGGACCGGGATGACAAGGGCGTTGCGGGGGTTGTCCGTGCTTGCCGACATTGTAGCTCCTCTGTTTTGCTCAATCAGCGCAAACGGCCGATCAGGTTGGTCGAAGTCAAATAAACAAAAGTTGACCAAAACGAGAATGTTTTACCATCGTGCGATCAAAACGCAGAAAACCCCGCCGAAGCGGGGTTTTCCGGGTGACATCCATGCGAAGCCAGGGGCCGACGGCGCGGCCTGACCTGAGACGGTATCAGGAGGGCGTGAAGCAAGTACGCCCACCCCAGCCCTGAACATCCGACATGGTGCCACCAACCTTCTTGCAGGCGGCGACGAAATCGGCGCTGCAATTGGCGAATTTTGCATGGCCGTTCTTGCAGTAGTGGTCTTCGGTGGCCCCGCCGCTCGGGGCAGCGATGACACCCGGGCTGGACGGCTTGACCGGTGCGGCCTTCAGGGTGGCTGCCTGTGTGGCGCCCATGAACGAGCCGAGCAGAAGGACGGCGGTCAGCATGGTAATCTTGGTGTTGGTCATGGCAATTTCCTTTGATTTGGGTTGAGTTTTCCGATGCGCGAAGGACCGGCCTTCGCGTGATGCAGGCTTTCGATTTCGGTTTGCTGCTTCCCTCGGTGTGGATCGGGCAAGCTCGCCTTGCCCTGGACAAAGCTGGGTCGCAGCAAGGCGCGGAAAGGTTCAGCGGCGCGCAAAGAAAATCGCACTGCGCCGCGCCTGCAGCGGGTGGATTCCGATAATTAGTTGATATTAATGGACATTCAGGAAGAATAGCGTGCAGCGAATTCGGAAATGCGCTGCACCACGGCCTTCGATGCGGTAATGCCGCGCGCTTGCGCCTTCTCGGCGGCCTCTGCGCGGGCACGACCGGGCACATGTACGCCGAAGCGCCGCCGCAGCCGGTCAAGCTGGTCCTTCATTCGTTGCTCGAAATCTGGATCGAGCAGCTTGGGTTCGATAGCAAGCACGAACAGTCCCGTGCCGGGGCTGTCCGGCCCGCCGCTGAACCATGGCGCGTCGAGCGACCAGTTGGCGCCCGACAGGCCCGCCGCCAGCACCTCGACCATCAGCGCGATGTTGGCGCCGCGCTGACCGCCGAAGGCGAGCATTGCACCCTTCATGGCGGCGGCGGGATCGGTGGTCGGATTGCCGCTGGCGTCCAGTGCCCAGCCTTCCGGGATTGTCTTGCCGTCCTCGGCCGCTTTGCGGATGTTGACGAAAGCGGTGGCGCTCGACGACTGGTCGATGACCAGCGGCGCCCCGTCGGCGGCAGGCGCGGCAAACGACATCGGGTTGGTGCAGTAGACCGGCTTGACCGAGCCCGAGCCGGCAAGCACGGCCGGGCCGTTGGTGGCTGCGAACGACACCAGTCCTTGTGCTGCCAGCCTTCCGGTGAAATAGCCGAGCGCGCCGCATGTATAGGCGTTCTTCTGCGAGAAGATGGCGACACCGAACAGCTTTGCCGCCTTGGCGAGGTCGTCGATGGTGCGGTCGAAGCCGGTATGCGCCAGCCCGCCGCGTGCATCGGAGAGATAGACTGCCAGCGCCGGCCGGGTGATCACCGGGTCGGCATTGCCGTCGATGCGTCCGGCTTCCAGCGCCTCGAGATAGTCGATGAAATGCGACAGACCGACCGAGGAAAGCCCTTCGGCCTCGGCTGATATGATCGAAGCAGTGAGCGATTGCGCCGCTTCCTCATTGGCGCCGGCGCCAATGAGGAAGCGGCGCAATCGCTCACTGCTTCGATCATATCAGCCGAGGCCGAAGGG
>NZ_RZPW01000172.1:0-9450 GCF_003998455.1 Mesorhizobium sp. M7A.F.Ca.CA.001.08.2.1
CGTGTCGATCGGATCGTCGTCGAGCGCCGTCACCGCGACGGCATAGCCCTGGGAAGCAAGATCCCTGGCCAGGGCACGGCCGATGCCGCTCGATCCGCCCGTGATCCAGGCGACGCCGTGCTTCGGGTTGGCCCGGTAGAGTGTCATGCTGCGCCCTGTCGACTTGTTGGTGCTTTGCTCTAGCGATGAAGAAATCGAATGAAAAGCTGCTTTTCAACGTCAGCCGGAAAATGAGCTGTGGCGCAAGAGGTCGGTTTCGGGAAGCGCTGACGCAACTACAGTACCGCAAATGCGACTGGACCAGACAAATTCTTGCCTTGAAACTGCAGCTTCGGGTTTCTAGGGTTTCGGCGCACCTACACAAGGAATCCTGAATGCCCCGTTCTGTGATCGACGCGATCGGCAACACGCCTTTGATCCGCCTCAACAAAGCTTCGGAACAAACCGGTTGCGAGATCCTGGGCAAGGCCGAATTCATGAATCCGGGCCAGTCGGTCAAGGATCGCGCCGGCCTGTTCATCATCCGCGACGCCGAGCAGCGTGGGCTGCTGAGGCCCGGCGGCGTCGTCGTCGAGGGAACGGCGGGCAACACTGGCATCGGGTTGACGCTGGTCGCCAAGGCGCTCGGCTATCGCACCGTCATCGTCATTCCCGACACACAGAGCCAGGAGAAGAAGGACACGATCAAGCTGCTCGGTGCCGAACTGATCGAAGTGCCTGCCGTGCCCTACAAGAACCCCAACAATTACGTGAAACTGTCGGGGCGGCTGGCCGAGCAACTGGCGCGGACCGAGCCGAACGGCGCCATCTGGGCCAACCAGTTCGACAATGTTGCCAACCGTGACGGCCATATCCGCACCACAGCGGAGGAAATCTGGAGCCAGACCGGCGGCAAGGTCGATGGCTTTGTCTCGGCGGTCGGTTCCGGCGGCACGCTGGCCGGCGTCGCCTTTGGGCTGAAGGCGAAAAGCAAGGATGTGAAGATCGCGCTGGCCGACCCGCTGGGGGCCGCGCTCTACTCCTTCTACACCAGCGGCGAGCTGAAGTCCGAAGGCAGCTCGATCACCGAAGGCATCGGGCAGGGGCGCATCACCGCCAATCTCGAAGGGTTCACGCCGGACTTTTCCTTCCAGGTCCCCGATGAGGATGCGCTGCCGATCGTCTTCGACCTGATCCAGGAAGAGGGGCTTTGCGTCGGTGGCTCGACCGGCATCAACATTGCCGGCGCGATCCGCCTGGCCAGGGAATTGGGTCCCGGCCACACCATCGTGACCATTCTTTGTGACTACGGCACGCGCTATCAGTCAAAACTGTTCAACCCGGAATTCCTGCGCGAGAAACAACTGCCGGTGCCAGGCTGGATGGAGCTGAAGAGCACAATTTCGGTGCCGTTCGAAAAGGTCGCGTGATGGCAAACAGGACGGATGCCCTGTTTCGTGACGACGCCTATCTGCGCACGGCGGATGCGAAGATCGTTGCCGTCAACGACCGCGGCGGCATCATCCTCGACCGGACGATCTTCTACGCCACTTCGGGCGGCCAACCGGGCGATACCGGGTGTCTCGAACGCGCGGACGGCAGCCGCATCGCCATTGCCGCTACCCTCACCGGCGAGACCAAGGACCAGATCATCCATGTGCCGGCGCCTGAGCAAGCGGTGCCACAGGTCGGCGAGACGGTGAGGCTGGCCATCGACTGGGAACGCCGGCATCTCCTGATGCGCATGCATGCGGCTTGCCATTTGCTCACCGTCGTCTGTCCGTTTCCAATCACCGGTGCCGCCGTTTCCGAGGACGACAGCCGTGTCGACTTCGACGCTCCGGATGCCGGCTTCACCAAGGAGGACATCACCGCCGGGCTGATGGAGCTGGTGCGGGCCGATCATCCGATCTTTGTCAGGCTGATCAGTGACGAGGAACTGGCCGCCAATCCCGGCCTGGTGAAATCCAAGAACGTTCGGCCGCCGGCCGGCACCGGCAAGATCCGCCTGGTCTGTATCGGTGACAACGCCTCGGTGGACAGCCAGCCCTGCGGCGGCACCCATGTGAAGAGCACTGGCGAAGTCGGCGAAATCCACATCGGCAAGATCGAGAAGAAGGGCCGTGAAAACCGGCGCTTCCGCATCCGCTTTGGGCCGATGCCGGCAAACTGAACAGACAGTGATCGCCAAAAGGCGAGCAGGAGCACAAAATGGCCGAGGACAGCCCCTTCACCGTCGACGCAGACTGGCTGCAGCAACGTCTCGGCGAGCCGGGCCTGACGATCATCGACGCATCCTGGTATCTCCCGGCGCAGAAGCGCGATGCGCGCGGCGAGTATGATTTGGCCCACATACCGGGCGCACGATTTCTGGATCAGGATGCGGTTTCGGATCCGGATTCGCCCTTGCCGCATACGCTGCCGTCACCGCAGCATTTTGCCCAGTATGTCGGCGCCATGGGCGTTTCGGCCGATGACACCATCGTCGTCTACGATGGTCCGGGTTTCTTCTCGGCGCCCCGGGCGTGGTGGATGTTCAGGGTGATGGGCGTCTTCCAGACCTATATTCTGGATGGCGGCTTCGATGGCTGGAAAGCCGCCGGCAGACCGGTGACGGCTGAGCCGACGAAGATCGCGCCAAGCGTGTTTCATGCCGATTTCGACTCCGGGCGCGTCGCCAGCCTCGCCGACATGCGCCGGATCGTCGACACCAGGGCAAGCCAGATCGCCGACGCCCGGGGACCGGGCCGCTTCACCGGCACTGAACCTGAGCCGCGCGCGGGTATCCGCTCCGGCCATATGCCTGGCGCGCGCAATCTGCCCTATTCGGCGCTGTCGGAAAATGGCGAGCTGCTGTCGAAGGACCGCCTGCGCAAGGCGATCGAGGAGGCCGGCATCGATCTGTCGAAACCTGTCGTCACCTCATGCGGCTCCGGCATTACCGCAGCGGTGGTGACGCTGGCGCTGGAAACGCTTGGCCATACCAACAACAGGCTTTACGACGGCTCCTGGACGGAGTGGGGCGGGCTTTCCGACACGCCTGTCGTGACCGGCCCCGTTGTGATCGGCAAGGAATGAAGACGATGGAAAACGGCGCGCTGGAAGATATTGACGTCACGGTGACGTTTCTCGAGATGCATGTGCCGCCGGCCTATTCGCCGCCGGTGCCCTACAACCGTCAGATCGCGCTGCTGAAGACCAAGGACATTCCGCTGCATTTCTACCGCTATCTGATGGACCGGGTGGGGCGCAAATGGCACTGGGTCAATGTGCTGAGGCTGGATGACGACGAGCTTGCCGCCGGCATTCATCGCGAGGATCGCGACATCAGGGTCCTTTATCTCGACGGCGCACCCGCCGGCTTCTTCGATCTCAAGCCGCATCTGCCGGAAGAAGTCGAGCTCGCCTATTTCGGCATGATGGAACATGCGACGGGACAAGGCATCGGCCGCTGGTTCCTGGGCTCCGCGATCGCTGCCGCCTGGTCGCATGGGCCGAAGCGGGTGACGGTGCAGACCTGCACGCTCGATCATCCGGCGGCTCTGCCGCTCTACCAGAAGCTCGGCTTTGCACCGGTGGCGCAAAAGAAGGAAATCGTGCATCCGCTGCCTTTCGCCGAGCGCGCGGCCAGCGTCATGCGGCCCTAGCCGGAAGCTGACACCAGCTCGAATCTGAACCTGTCGTTCATCGGCCCTTCAGGCTGCTTTTGGCATGTTGCCCGCACCATCAATGCGGCCAAGGCCGAAGGAGACGAAGACATGCTGACCCGCCGTACACTTGCCGCCGCGCTGATCGCGGCGATTGCCATGCCAAGCCTGGCCGCAGCCCAGGCGACAACGCCTTCGGCCGCGACGATCGAGCGGAAGCTCGAGGCGGCACCGCGTGTCAAATTGCGGCCGAACGAGCGCGTCACCATCCGGGAATTCAAGCGGCGCCCGGATTTGCGCCGCATGGCCCGCTCGATCGATATCCAGTCGATCAACTTCGCCTTCGGTTCGGCGGCTATTGCCAACTCGCAATACGACAAGATCGAGACTATTGCCGACGCGCTGCGGCGAATCCTGCGCCGCGATCCCGGCGCCCGCGTGCTGATCGAGGGCCATACCGACGCCGTCGGCTCCTTCCAGTCGAACCAGGCCCTGTCCGAACAACGCGCCGCTTCGCTCAAGCGCACATTGGCGCGCGAATTTAGGGTGCCCGACCATGCACTGGAAACGGTTGGTTACGGTGAGGAGTTTTTGCTGGTGCAGACGCAGAACGAAAACTGGCAGAATCGCCGGGTGACGCTGCGCCGCTTCGACGATTTCATCCGTTGAGTCGCAGCTCCGAAATTTAATTAGCCGGCGCCTTTGACAGGAACCTGATGAGAGCCGATCGCCGAGGGGCGATCGGCTTTTCGACATTTGGCAGGAATCGGGTGGGCGGCGAGGGTTCAAGGACATAATTTCCAATCACGACACCGGAGATTTTTCCATGACCATCCAGTTCAAAGCTTTGCCGACCGAAGCTGTCAGGACGCTGCAGCGTGGTGGCGTCGATGCTTATGGCCAAACGCCCGAGCGAAAGGTCTCAGATGGTGACGGCATGCCTTGCCGGCATTGTTTGAAGAACATAGGAGCCGGCGATGCCTATCTTGTTCTGGCATACAGGCCATTCCCGCAGCTTCAGCCCTATGCCGAAACCGGGCCGATCTTCCTGCATGCCGAGGCATGCGACCGCGCTGCCGAGGGCGAGGCGCTGCCCGAGATTCTCGAAAGCCCCGACTACATCGTGCGCGGCTATGGCAGGGATGACCGTATCGTCTATGGCAGCGGCGGCGTGGTCCCGACCGGAGACATCACCGGGCGGGCCAAGACCTTGTTGGAACGCGACGAGATCGCCTACGTCCATGTCCGCTCGGCGCGCAACAATTGCTACCAGTGCCGCATCGAGCGCGCTTGAGGCTGAGATTAGCCGCTGGAAACAGCTGTCGTACTCCCGTCGCATAGTCGCGATAGAAAGCCATTGTCGATCGATTTGCCGACCGCGGATGAACCGGCGGCAAATCTCGACATCGAGGAAGCGGGGCTTTGGCTCCGCTTTTTTGTTGCCTGCGTTTGGAGCAGACGTATTCCACGCAAGAAAAAAGCCCGCCGGCATGGCCGACGGGCTGCAACTGTTTGGCTGGAGGGCCTTTTAGTTGAACTTGTACTTCGCGCCGAGGCGCACGGTGTGGAAAGAGGAAGTCGAGGTAAGGGTGTCGTCAGGTGCGCCGAATTCCGAAGAAAAGTCCTTCTTGGCGAACTGCGAATAGCGATATTCGAGGCCAACGGTGACATTGCTGGACAGAGCCGTTTCCAGTCCGCCACCGACCGAGAAGCCGCTGGAGCCCCAGTCGAGGATGTCGCCGATCGGGTCGGAAGCGTTCAGGTCGAAATGCTGCCAGCTGTAGCCGGCAAGCGCATAGGCAAGGGTCGATTCGTTCATCTTCATGCCAACGCGGCCCAACACATCGAACCCATAGTCGGTATCGACGTTGATCGATCCGCCGCCGAGATCCAGCTTGGAAGTCATGCCGGAGTAGCGTGCATCGACCATGACGCCTGCGACCCAGCTGCCGAAGTCATGATCATAGCCGACGTTCAGTTCACCAAAGGCACCTTCGCCACCGAGACCATTGAATTCCAGGTCGCCGAGCGGCGGAACGTTGATCTGGTGCACGGACGCACCGGCACCACCAGCGCCGCCGATATAGAAGCCGGTCCAGTTGTAGGCTGGCGTCTCGAAGGCAGCACTGCCGCCGTTCTGGGCACCGAAACGGTAATTGGCTGCGATCTGGAAAGTATGGCGCGAGGTGTCAAGATTCAGGAGACCGTCCGGAACCCCGACGATGCCAGCCTCGGAAAGAAGATCGTCCTTGGTCCCGAAGCCCGTATAGCGATACTCAGTCTTGATCGTCCAATTGCTGTTGATGGCCGTTTCGATGCCACCTCCGACAAAATACCCGCTCTGATCCCAATCAAAGTCGAAGCCAGCGTTCGTATCGAGCTTGTACTTCTGCCAGGAATAGCCACCCAGCACGTATCCCAGAGTGTTTGGCGTCAAGAGGTAGCCGAGACGCAGGCCAGCGTCGAAACCGTAGGTTTCCTTGATCGAAGCGTCGAATCCCGTAATGTCCAGCGTGGTCCCGATGTTGCCGACGTGAGCGTCCAGCAGACCTCCGATGAGGAACCGCGGCGCGACCATATAGTCATAGCCAACCGTCAGCTCACCGTAGACGCCTTCGCCACCAATGCCGTTCAGCGAGACTGGAATAAAATCGCTGCTGAGCTTGTGTACGTTGGCACCGGCGCCGACGCCAAAACCAACGTATAGACCGCTCCAGTTAAAGCCGGCAGCTTCTTCTACCGGCTGCACGACGTCTGCTGCGTGAGCAGCAGATATCAAAGCCACAGCAGAAACAGCACCAAGAAGAAAAGATTTCGCGGATGTGCGAATGAACATATGCCCGTACCCCATGAGTAAACCCAGAATGTCTCTAGCAGGGAACCGGCCGGCACGGGAATGACAAATATGCAACAATGATGAGCAAAGTGCCGTTGCGTCACATCTTTCGACGCCATGCTTTGCCTGAAAAACAGGCTCGCAAGAAAAAACCCGCCGGCATGGAACCGGCGGGCTGGATTGAAAGGAGCTGTTTTCGCGAAAATCAGGCGGCGAGTACCGCTTTCGGCTCGACCAGTTCGTAGCCGAGCGCCTCGGCAACTGCGCGGTTGGTGATCTTGCCCTTGTGGACATTGAGGCCGTTGCGCAGGTGATGATCGTCGACCAGCGCCTTGAGGCCCTTGTCGGCGAGCTGCAGGCCGTAGTGAAGCGTCGCGTTGTTGAGCGCGTGGGCCGACGTGACGGGCACGGCACCCGGCATGTTGGCGACGCAATAGTGGATGACGCCGTCGACCTCATAGGTCGGCTCGGCATGGATGGTGGCGTGCGAGGTCTCGAAGCAGCCGCCCTGGTCGATGGCGACATCGACTAGCACCGAGCCTTTCTTCATGCCCGACAGCATTTCGCGCGAAACCAGTTTTGGCGCCGCGGCACCCGGGATCAGCACCGCGCCGACGACGATGTCGGCTGAAAAACACTCTTCTTCCAGCGCCTCGACAGTCGAGTAACGAGTGTGGACGCGGCCGGCAAAGAGATCGTCGAGCTGGCGCAGGCGCGGGATCGAGCGGTCGATGATGGTGACGTCGGCGCCAAGGCCCGCCGCCATCCTGGCCGCGTGCAGGCCGACGACGCCACCGCCGAGAACGGTGACTTTGCCGGGCAGCACGCCGGGCACGCCGCCCAGCAGCACGCCGCGGCCGCCATTGGCCTTCTGCAGCGCCGTGGCGCCGGCCTGGATCGACAGGCGTCCGGCAACTTCCGACATCGGCGCCAGCAGCGGCAGGCCGCCACGGTCGTCGGTCACGGTCTCGTAGGCGATTGCCGTTACGCCGGACGCAAGCAGGCCCTTGGTCTGCTCCGGATCCGGAGCAAGGTGGAGGTAGGTATACAGGATCTGGCCTTCGCGAAGCTGCGCCCATTCGCTGGGCTGCGGCTCCTTGACCTTGACGATCATGTCCGACCTGGCGAACACCTCGGCGGCCGTCTTGGCAATCGTGGCGCCGGCGGCGCGATAGGCGTTGTCATCGGCGCCGATGCCGGCACCGGCCCCGGTCTCGACCAGCACTTCGTGGCCATGGGCGACATATTCGCGGACCGAGCCGGGGGTGAGGCCGACGCGGTATTCGTGGTTCTTGATTTCCTTGGGGCAGCCGACGCGCATTTTCTTCTCCTGATCCGGCCCTTTTGGGCTCGTTCCCTGTATGGCTGGAGTGAACCACGAATCGTTGCGCAGGTGTTTGCGAATGCGCTTGCGCCCACCGGCCGGTTTCGATAATTGTTGCGCGAAACAGCAAGATATTCGCAGGATTCACGAATAATGCCGCTCGACAGGATCGATATCGCCATTCTCGAGGCTTTGCAGAAGGATGGCAGGATACCCAATGCGGCGCTGGCCGAGAAGGTCGGCCTGTCGCAGTCGGCCTGTTCGCGCCGGCTCGACAATCTGGAGAAATCCGGAACCATTCGCGGCTACCACGCCCGGCTTTCCAATGTGGCACTTGGCCACCAGATGACGGCGATCGTGCACATATCGCTGTCGGGGCAGTTCGAGAAGACGCTGTCGGATTTCGAGGCGGCGATCAAGCGCTGCCCGAACGTGCTGTCCTGTCACCTGATGTCGGGCGAATACGACTACATCCTGCGGATCGCGGCGAAGGATCTCGTCGACTATGAGCGCATCCACAAGGAATGGCTGTCGGCGATGCCGCATGTGACCAAGATCAATTCGTCCTTTGCGCTACGCGAAATCGTCGACAGGACCGCCATGGGCATGAAGCCGGAAATGGCCTAGGCCTCCGTTACCACCCGATCCATCGGAATGTCGTGCGGCTGCGGGTAGATGGTCGCGATGCGCTGCAGCTCGTAGCCGACGCCGATGACCAGTGGCTTGAACGGCATCGCTGCCAGCGTACGGTCGAAGAAACCGCCGCCATAACCCAGGCGGTAGTTCAGGGGATCGATGCCGACGATCGGCGAGATAACGATGTCCGGCAGCACCGGATCGCCCTCGGCCGGGATCGGGATGTTCCAGACACCTTTCTCCAGCCGGTCGCCTGCTTTGTAGGCGCGGAAGATCAGCGGCTGCCCCTTCTCGATGACGATGGGCAGGGCGGTGCGGCCGCCGCGTTCGTTTATGGACGCCATCCAAGGCCGCAAATCCGGCTCGCCGCGAAACGGCCAGTAGAGACTGACCATGCGGCCGGCGATCTCGCCGATTACCGCGTCGAGGCCATCGGCGATGCGTTGCGACATTACCGTTCGCGCGTCGGCCGAAACAGCAAGACGCGCGGCGATCAGGCGTTCGCGCTCAGCCTTGCGCCAGCGTCTCACATCGGTCCAGTCGCTCGAAGGCGCACGGAATTCCGGATCGAGTTCGTGCATGAAACAGGGCGGCGAAGAATACTGCGCCGGAGCATCGTCGTCACGATCGTTGGCCATGCCTCACCTCATCGCGTGTTCGATGACGCTATACCTCGCGATACGATACAACATGTGCATTCACGACATGCAACGACGAGTCTCGGGCACTGGCCATCTGTTGTTGCATTGCACAAAAATACCTACATGCAGGACAGGCAATCTTGCTATCAAGGTGAACGGAATGAACGAAGCCAGGCATCATGTCGTCGTTGTCGGCGCGGGGTTCGGCGGCCTCGAGTTCACCCGTGCGCTTGCCGGCGCTCCCGTGCGCATCACCATGATCGACAAGCGCAACCATCACCTCTTCCAGCCGCTGCTCTACCAGGTGGCGACGACGGCGCTGGCCACCTCCGAGGTTGCCTGGCCGATCCGCCACCTCCTGCGCAACCGCAAGGATGTGACGACGCT
>NZ_RZPW01000173.1:0-9428 GCF_003998455.1 Mesorhizobium sp. M7A.F.Ca.CA.001.08.2.1
GTTCCTTCCAGATCGGCTCCATCGCGGCGGTGCTCTCCACGATCTTTGCCACCATGGCGGCGCTCGCCACCACCCGCACCGCGTCCTATCCCGGCCTCACCTTCAAGTATGCGGCGATCAACCAGCCGCTGATGGTGCCCGAGATCGTCACCGGGGTGGCGCTGCTGATCTTCTTCTCGCGCATCAAGATCTTCACCGGTTATTCCGGCATCGGCTATCTGGTCGCCGCGCACACGGCGTTCTGCATTCCCTTTGCCTATTTGCCGATCCGGGCGCGGCTTGAGAATATGGACCTGACGCTGGAGCGTGCCGCAGCCGACCTCTACGCGACGCCCTGGAAGACGTTCCGGCGCATCACGTTGCCGCTTCTGTGGCCCGGCATCCTGGCCGGGCTGATGCTGGCCTTCGTCATCTCGCTCGACGACGTCGTCATCACCGAGTTCGTCAAATCGGGCGGCCAGGACACGCTGCCCACCTACATGCTCGGCCAGATCCGCCGCGGCATCACACCCGAGATCAACGCGATATCGACCGCCTTCCTGCTGCTCTCGGTTGCCATCGTCACGTTGTTTTTCTTCGTCAGCAGGAAACGAGACTGAACCGAAAAATGGGAGTTAAAACCATGAACTGGAAGACAACAGCAACCGCCATGGGGTTGGCGTTGCTCGCCTCGACGGGCCTGGCCCGCGCCGACGGCGTGCTCAACATCTACAATTGGGGCAACTACACCAGCCCCGACGTGATCAAGAAGTTCGAGGCCAAATACAACGTCAAGGTGACCATCACCGATTACGATTCCAACGACACCGCGCTGGCCAAGGTTCGCCAGGGCGGCACCGGCTTCGACATCGCGGTGCCGTCGCAGACCTACGTGCCGATCTGGATCAAGGAAGGTCTCCTGCTCGAGACGGATCCGGGCAAGATGGAGAACTTCAAGAACGTCGCGCCGGAATGGGCCAATCCTGAATTCGATCCGGGCCGCAAATATTCGGTGCCGTGGGCCTGGGGCACGATCGGCGTCGTCGTCAACACCGATGCCTACAAGGGTCCGGCCGACAGCTGGGGCATCGTCTTCAACACGCCAGACGAGCTAAAGGGCAAGGTCAACGTCGTTCCGGAGATGGGCGACGTCATCTTCGCGGCGATCAAATATGTCGGCGGCCAGCAGTGCACCGACGACAAGGCGGTGCTGAAGAAGGTGCGCGACCTTCTGGTGGCGGCCAAGCCGAACTGGATCGCGATGGAATACAACACCATCGAGAAGATGGGCGCCGGCGATTTCAAGGCGACCAGCGACTGGAACGGCTCGGCGCTGCGCCAGCGGCTGGCCAATCCGGCTATCCACTACAACTATCCGAAGGAAGGCTTTGGCCTGTGGAGCGACAACGTCGTCGTTCTGAAGGAAGCCAAGAACGTCGACAATGCCAAGCTGTTCCAGAACTTCATCATGGATCCGGAAAACGCGGCGGGCCTCTCGGCCTTCCACCGCTATGCCAATGCCATCAACGGCTCTGACAAGTACATGCCTGCCGACATGAAGGACGCGCCGGAAGTCGTCATTCCGGCCGATGCCAAGCCGAAAGGCGAATTCCAGAAGATGTGCCCGCCGGAAACGCAGGAACTCTACACCAAGATCTGGACCGAACTGCAGAAGTAATCGCTGCATGACAGACCCGGCGGCACATGCCGCCGGGTCTTTTCTTTTCCGGGAATGGCCTTTCATGGACTCCTATCGCAACAGCGATCCGCGGCCGCCGATCATGCAGGGCTCGCCGCCCGCCATGGTGCCGCCGAAGCTCGACTGGGACCGGCCGCCATGGAACCGCTGGGCGTTCCAGCACATCCGTGAAATTCTGCCGACCGCCGAAGTCTGGCGCGGCAACGGCCATCGCCGCCGTCTCGAACGCGCCGAGGTCGATCTTGACGGGCTGGCGGTCGAGGACAGCGAGGGCAAGCCGACGACACTCGCCGGGCTGCTCGACGAGACCTATACGGACGGTTTTCTGGTGCTCAAGGACGGCAAGATCGCCTATGAGCGCTATTTCAACGGCATGGGTGAGCGCACGCTGCACCTGTCGCAGTCGATGGCCAAGTCCGTCACCGGTTCGGTATTCGGCATACTGGTCGGGCGCCGCTTGATCGATCCGGCCAGGCCGGTCACGGATTATTTGCCGGAGCTCGGCGCCACCGGCTGGGCCGGCGCCAATGTGCAGCATGTGCTCGACATGACGAGCGGCGTGCGTTTCTCCGAGGAATATACCGACCGCTATTCCGACATCGGCCAAGTCGATGTCGCCACCGGCTGGAAGCCGGTGCCGCCGGGCAGCGATCCGGATTTTCGCTGGCCCTCGCACATGTTCGAGCTGATCCTGGGCTTGAAGGACACGATCCGTCCGCACGGGGCTCAATTCGAATACCGCTCGATCGAGACCGACGTGCTTGCTTTCATCATGGAGCGGGTGACAGGCAAACGGCTGCCGCAACTGGTTTCGGAAGAACTCTGGCAAAAGCTCGGCGCCGACGAAAGCGCCTGCTTCACCGTCGACAGCGCCGGCTATGCGGTGGCCGATGGCGGCTTCAATGCAACGTTGCGCGATTATGGCCGCTTCGGCCAATTGATCCTCGACAATGGTGGCGGCGTCGTGCCGGCCGGCTGGGTCGAGGACACGCGCAACGGCAGGCATGGGCCGGACTTCAGCCCCAGCCTGCCGGAGGGCAGCTATCGCAACCAGTTCTGGATCGAGGACCCGCGCTCGCGCGCACTGATGTGCCGCGGCGTGTTCGGTCAGATGATCCATATCGACTGGAACACCGGAATGGTCGTGGTGAAGCTTTCGACCTGGCCGGATTTCGCCAATGGTGCCTATTCCATAGCGACGCTGAAAGCCGTGCACGCTATCGCCACGGCGCTTCGCTGAGCCCCCACAAAGAAGAAACGACCGGAAGGAAACGCCATGACCGGCAAAACCGTGTTCGAGACCCGCTATGGCTTCCGGCGCAACCAGGTCGTGCTCGCCAATTGGCGCGAGAACCCGTTCAACCGGTGGTCGTTCCAGAATCTCGGCGAACTGGTGCCGACCGCCCGGGTGGCGGCGACGTCGGGCGTTGTCGAAATCCCCGTGCGCGATATGGGCGGCCTGCTCGGCGAGAAGGTCGCGATCGCCGGCACACCGGAGACGGTGGCTGATTTTCTCGCACGTTCGAGCACCGACGCACTGACGGTGATGAAAGGCGGCAGGATCGTCGGCGACTGGTTCGCGCCGCATATGGATTTCGGCGCCCGCCACATCATCTTTTCGATCAGCAAGTCGCTGACCGCCATCATTGCCGGCATACTGGAAGGCGAGGGGGTGTTCGACCCGGAAGCGCCGGTGACGGCCTACATCCCCGAAGCCGCCGGCTCGGCCTATGGCGATGCGAGCGTGCGGCATGTGCTCGATATGAGCGTCAGTCTCGATTTCGAGGAAGCCTATCTCGATCCGGAAAGTGCTTTCGCCCGCTATCGCCGTGCCACGCTGTGGAATCCGGGCGGCGGTACGGAGAGCCTGCGCGAATTCATCCTGACCCTGCAACGTCTTGCAGAGCCGCATGGCCAGACCTTCCGCTACCGCTCGCCGAATTCCGACCTGCTCGGCCTGCTGCTCGAGCGTGCGTCGGGCCAGCGGTTCACCGACCTGATGCGCGAGAAGCTGTGGCTGCCGCTCGGCGCTGTCAGCGAAGCCTCGATCGGCGTCGACATGGAAGGCACGGCGCGCACGGCCGGCGGCATTTCGGTGACGCCGCGCGACCTGGCGCGTGTCGGCGAGATGATGCGGCAAGGTGGCATGGCCAATGGCCGCCGCATCGTACCGGAAGCCTGGGTGCGCGACACGACCAGCACTGGCGGCAGTGCGGACGCCTGGCAGCGCGGCGCGATGCTGCCACTGTTTCCCAAGGGCCGTTACCGCAACAAATGGTACCAGACTGGACACGAGAACGGCGCCTATTGCGGCATCGGTATTCATGGCCAGTGGCTGTATGTCGATCCCAGGACCGAAGTGGTGATCGCCAAGATGTCGTCGCAGCCGGAGCCTGTCGACGATCCGCTCGATATCGAGATCGTCGCGTTCTTCGAGGCGCTCAGCCGGATAATCTAGCGCGGCTGTCCACCACATTAGCATACGCTTTCTTGTGGACCCGCTGGGCTGATCGAAGCGCGGCGGTTGGCGGGCCGGACGTCTGCGCCTATGGTCGCCGCTCTTTGGATGAGAGCAGGAACGACATGGCATCCGACATCAAGCGCATTGCAGCCATCATCGCGGCCGAGATCAGCGCGCGGCCCGAACAGGCGGCCGCGGCGATCGAACTGCTCGATGAGGGCGCGACAGTGCCGTTCGTGGCGCGCTACCGCAAGGAAGTCACCGGCGGGCTCGACGACACGCAATTGCGCGATCTTGCCGAACGCCTTGCCTATCTGCGCGAGCTCGACGCGCGCCGCGACACCATCCTTGGCTCGATCCGCGAACAGGGCAAGCTGACCGAGGAGCTTGAAGGCAAGATCGTCGCCGCCACCACCAAGGCGGAACTTGAGGACATCTACCTGCCCTACAAGCCCAAACGCCGGACCAAGGCCGAGATCGCCAGGGAGCGCGGGCTGGGGCCGCTGGCCGAAGCCATCTTGGCGAACCGCTCATTGGTGCCTGCCGAACTGGCGCTGGCCTATGTCAGCGAAGAGGTGGCCGATACCAAGGCGGCGCTCGAGGGCGCGCGCGACATCCTGTCGGAACAATTCGCCGAGAATGCCGATCTGGTCGGCAAATTGCGCAGCTACATGAAGGAGCGCGCCTTCATGCGGGCCAGGGTGGTCGACGGCAAGCAGGAGGCCGGCGCGAAATTCTCCGATTATTTCGACCATGTCGAGCGTTGGGCAAATGTGCCGAGCCATCGCGCGCTGGCGATGCTGCGCGGCCGCAACGAGGAAGTGCTGTCGCTCGACATCGAGGTCGATGCCGATGACACCTCACCGGTGAAGCCGGTCGAGCGGATGATCGCCAATGCCTATGCCATCGGCGGCAGCCTTCCGGGTGACAGATGGCTGATGGAGGTGGCGGGCTGGACCTGGCGTATAAAACTGTCGCTGCACCTGACGCTCGATTTGATGCGCGATCTGCGCGAGCGGGCGGAGGAGGAAGCGATCCACGTCTTTGCCCGCAACCTCAAGGATCTACTGCTGGCCGCTCCCGCCGGCTCGCGCGCCACGATGGGGCTCGACCCCGGCATCCGCACCGGCGTCAAGGTGGCGGTGGTCGACGGCACTGGCAAGGTGCTGACAACGACGACGGTCTATCCATTTCCGCCCAGAAACGATGTGCGTGGCACGCAGGCGGAACTCGCCAAGCTCATCCGCCTGCACAAGGTCGAGCTGATTTCGATCGGCAACGGCACCGGCAGCCGCGAGACCGAAAAGCTGGTGGCCGACATGCTGTCCGACATGCCGGCGGACGGTGGCCCCAAGCCACTGAAAGTGATCGTCAGCGAGGCCGGCGCCTCTGTCTATTCGGCATCGGCAACCGCGGCGGCGGAATTCCCCGGTCTCGACGTGTCGTTGCGCGGCGCTGTCTCGATCGCCCGGCGGCTGCAGGATCCGCTGGCCGAACTGGTCAAGATCGAACCCAAATCGATCGGCGTCGGCCAGTACCAGCACGATGTCGACCAGTACCGGCTCGGCCGCTCGCTGGAAGCGGTGGTCGAGGACGCGGTCAATGCCGTCGGCGTCGATCTCAACACTGCCTCGGCGCCGCTTTTGGCGCGCGTTTCAGGTCTGGGCGCATCGCTGGCCGACGCGATCGTTGCGCATCGCGATGCGACCGGGCCCTTCGCCAGCCGGAAGGATCTGCTCAAGGTGCCGCGGCTCGGACCTCGGGCCTTCGAACAATCCGCCGGCTTCCTGCGCATTGCCAATGGCAGCGAGCCGCTCGACGCCTCGTCGGTGCATCCGGAGGCCTATGGCGTGGCGAAGAAGATCGTCGCTGCCTGCGGGCGCGATGTGCGGTCGTTGATGGGCGATAGTGCCGCGCTCAAGGCACTCGACCCACGCGTCTTCGTCGACGAGCGTTTCGGCTTGCCGACGGTGCGCGATATCCTGGCGGAGCTGGAAAAGCCCGGCCGCGACCCGCGCCCAGGCTTCAAGACGGCGACCTTCGCCGACGGCATCGACGACATCAAGGATCTCAAGCCCGGCATGCTGCTGGAAGGCACGGTCACCAACGTGGCCGCCTTCGGCGCCTTCGTCGATATCGGCGTGCATCAGGACGGGCTGGTGCATGTCTCGCAGCTGGCCGATCGGTTCATCAAGGATGCGCATGAGGTGGTCAAGGCCGGCGACGTGGTGAAGGTGCGGGTCGTCGATGTCGACATCAAGCGCAAGCGCATCGCGCTTTCCATGCGCAAGGATAGCGGCGAGGGTGGTGCTCCGCGCAGCGGACCGCGCGACAATGGTGGCGGCAGGCCGGCACCACGTTCGCCGGCACCCCAGCAACGCCAGCCGGAGCGGCCGGCGCAACAGGGAGCGTTCGGTGCTGCTTTGGCGGATGCGCTGAAGCGAAAGTAGCTATTCTGCGACGAGCCCTATGAGTGTTCCAGCCCAACGAGACAGGGAGGCGTGGAGTTCAAGAGCCATTGAGTGGCTGTCCTCCCTCAAGAATAGTTGGGATGTCGCGGGCACCATGCAAGACGCGCTCGACACGCACCTCATCGCCGTCGGTGGTGTAGAAAATAACATAGCGATGAAATGCAAAGGAGCGCAGGCCGGGCCATAGGGTCGGGCGGGGGACGCCGCCATGCGGCACGTCTGCAATGCGGCTACAGCGTTCCCTGAGCGCGGCAATGAAGCGCCGACCCGCAGCCGGATTTTCAGCATGGATGTAGTCGCTGATCTCTTCGACGTCCTGCGCGGCGGCTGGCGCAAATATGACCGCCATAGTTCACGGCTTTCCGCCGCGGTATTTTGCTTCCAGCCGCTGAAATACCTCTTCGGCAGGGATACCTGGGCCGCTTTCCACGCCTTTGCGGATATCCGCGCGCAACGCAGCAAGCTTTGCCTTACGCTGTTCTTCGCGCTCTTCCAGCAGGCGCAGGCTATCGCGCATAACCTCACTGGCGCTGGCATAGCGGCCGCTTTCCACCAACTCGCGAACCAATGTCTCATAGCGGGTGCCGATGCTGTAGCTTGCAGGCATGGTCTCTCCTTTCGCTTTATCCAATATTATCAATTTTTGATAAACCGGCCAAGTCAAATTTGACGTGCGACCTGATCCAGCAGCCAGTCGCGAAAACTGGCGACCGGCGGATGGCCGCGCTTGTCGTGCGGGACGACGAGATAGTAGGCACTGCGGCTTTGCATGGGCTGGCCTGGCGCCGGCACCAGCTGGCCGCGCTGCAATTCGCCTGCAATAAGGATCAACGGCAGCAGCGCCACACCAAGCCCCGCCATGCAGGCTTGGGCGGCGGTGCCGAACTGTTCGAACTGCATGCCGGGTCCGGTCGGCGCGCTCAGGCCCTGATGCTCGAACCATTCGGTCCAGGCGCCAGGACGCGTCGCCATGTGCAGCAGCGGCAGGCGGCCGATATCGGCCGGTGAGGCGATGGCGCGGCCGGCGAGGAATTCGGGCGACACGACCGGCGCCACGGTTTCGCGCACCAACAGTGTCGAGTCGGCCTCCGGCCAGTCCGGCAGGCCGTAGTGGATGGCGGCATCCAGCCTCTCCCTGGCGAAGTCGAAGCGACCGACGCGGGTGACGAAGTTGATGGTGATATCGGGATTGTTTTCGACGAAATCGGGGATCATCGGCATCAGCCAGCGCGTGCCGAAGGTCGGCAAAATGGCAAGGTTCAGCATGCCACTATGCCGATTGCTCATCAATCCAAGGGCTGCGTCACGCAATTGCCCAAGTGCTGAACGAACCGCCTCGGCGTAGATCTCGCCCGATGTCGACAGCCTGACATTGCGGCTGTCGCGTTCGAAGAGCCGGCGGCCGAACTGATCTTCCAGAAGTTTGATCTGGCGGCTGACCGCGCCCTGGGTCAGATCTAGCTCCTGGGCGGCGGCGGTGAAACTGCCCAGCCGGGCTACAGCCTCGAAGGCGGCAAGGGCGCTGATGTTGGGCAAAAGGCGGCGCTGGACACTCATGATCCATTCTTAATGCTCATTGATCGGTGAATCAATTTCGTTTGATTTTTTCGAGGCACAGGCCGATAGAACGGGCCAACATTTTGCTTCATGCGTGTCATCGTTTTGAGCGACATGCATTGGTTTGGGAGAACGTCATGGCCGCCGACAAGAACGCATTCGTCTGGGAAGACCCGTTCCTGATCGAGGGCCAGCTTTCGGAAGACGAGCGCATGGTGCGCGACGGGGCGGCCGCCTTCGCCGCCGACAGACTGGCGCCGCGGATCGAGGACGCCTACCTCAACGAGACCTTCGACACCGCGATCTTCCGTGAAATGGGCGAGGCCGGCCTGCTCGGCATCAACATCCCTGAAGAATTCGGCGGGCTTGGCGCGAACTACGTCACCTATGGGCTGGTCGCACGCGAAGTAGAGCGCGTCGATTCCGGCTATCGGTCGATGATGTCAGTGCAGTCGTCGCTGGTGATGTATCCGATCTATGCCTATGGCTCGGACGAACAGCGCAAGAAGTACCTGCCCAAGCTCGCCAGCGGCGAGTGGATCGGCTGTTTCGGCCTGACCGAGCCGGATGCAGGCTCCGACCCGGGCGGTATGAAGACGCGCGCCGAGAGGACCGCCAACGGCTACAAGCTGTCCGGTTCGAAGATGTGGATTTCCAACGCGCCCGTCGCCGATGTGTTCGTCGTCTGGGCGAAGCTGAAGGGCGAGAACGGCAAGGACGAGATCCGTGGCTTCGTGCTGGAAAAGGGCATGAAAGGGCTTTCGGCGCCGAAGATCGGCGGCAAGCTGTCGCTGCGGGCGTCGATCACCGGCGAAGTGGTGATGGAAGGCGTCGAGGTCGGCGAGGACGCGCTGCTGCCCAACGCAAAGGGCCTTGGCGGACCGTTCGGATGCCTCAACCGGGCTCGCTTTGGCATTTCCTGGGGCTCGATGGGCGCCGCCGAGGATTGCTGGCACCGCGCCCGCCAATACGGTCTCGACCGCAAGCAGTTCGGCAAGCCGCTGGCCGGGACGCAGCTCTACCAGAAGAAGCTTGCCGACATGCAGACCGAAATTGCGTTGGGATTGCAGGCGTCCTTGCGCGTCGGGCGGCTGCTGGATGAAGGCAAGATGGCGCCGGAAATGATCTCGATCGTCAAGCGCAACAATTGCGGCAAGGCGCTGGACATCGCCCGCCAGGCCCGCGACATGCATGGCGGCAACGGCATCCAGATCGGCTACCACGTCATGCGCCATGCGCAGAACCTGGAGACGGTCAACAC
>NZ_RZPW01000174.1:0-9426 GCF_003998455.1 Mesorhizobium sp. M7A.F.Ca.CA.001.08.2.1
CACCGACGACACTTCCGGATTGGTGACGATGACCGCCTCGTCGGCAAAGCGCATGGCGAGCTGCGCGCCGCGCTCGATGCCGGCCGGGCTGTCGCAGAACACATAGTCGAACACCGAGCGCAGCTTGTCGATGACTTCGCCGACGCCTTCTTCGGTCAGCGCATCCTTGTCGCGCGTCTGCGAGGCCGGCAGCAGGAACAGCGTCTCGACCCGCTTGTCACGGATCAGCGCCTGCGAGAGTTTCGCCTGGCCCTGGATGACGTTGACGAGGTCGAACACCACGCGCCGTTCGGCGCCCATGATCAGGTCGAGGTTGCGCAGGCCGACGTCAAAGTCGACGAGCGCCACCTTCTTGCCGGTCTTGGCCACGGCCGCCCCAAGGGCCGCCGTCGAGGTCGTCTTGCCGACGCCCCCCTTGCCCGAGGTGACCACCACTACCTTGCCCATTGAAAAGCCTCCGTTGTTGTTGTTCTTGGTCGGGCGGCCCTCGGCCGCCCCAATATCGAAACGAATGTCAGCTCAGCGTCGAAACCCGCAAAGCGTCGCCGTCGAGAAACGCCTGCACCGGCTTGCCGCGCGAAACGCCTTCCATCTCCTCGGCGGTGACATACCAGCCGTCGACCGCCAGCAGCTCCGCCTCGTTCTTGCGGCAGAAGATGCGCGCGCCCCTGTTGCCCAGCGCACCCGCCGAAGCGCGCCCGCGCAGCGTGCCGTAGACATGGATCGAGCCCGCCGCGATGATCTCCGAACCGGACGCGACCGAACCGAGCACGATGACATCGCCATGCGGATGCACGATCGCCTGGCCCGAGCGGATCGGCGCCTTGATCATCAGCGTGCCCGAAGCTTCAACCTGCGGCTCGCTATCGCCCGCCTTGCTTGCGCCAGCCTTGCCGTCGCCGACCGTGGCCGCGCCGGCTTCAGGCGCCCTGCCCTCGGCCTTGCCCTCTCCGGAAACATCCTCCCGCGCCTTGCGGGGCAGCAACCCATCCGTCGTCGCCTCCTTGGCGCCGACCAAAACCGGCGGCAGGTTGGGCGCGAGTGCGGTGTGCCCGTCGAGCTCGATGGCGTAGACGCGGATGCCGCGATGGCCAAGCACGCCGACCAGCGATTCGATCGCGGCGACATCGGGCTTCAAGGTGTTGAGATCAAGCACCACCGGACGGCCGGCGAAATAGCCGGGCGAGTTGCCGATCCAGTGATCCAGCCCCTCCAGCCACACGTCCAAAGGCGCCTCCGGCGTCAGCGTGAAAGCGACGAAAGAGCGGGCACGAAAGCGGATGGATTTGGCCTCGAGGGGGGCGGCAAAGGTCACGGCTGGCGAATCCTTACTGAGAGGTAAACGCTAGCGAGGGAATGGTTAACGAATGGTTAATGAGGAGGGGTCTGCGCCGTCCCTGCAGGGGACAGCCATGATTGGATGGCCTCCGTGACATTCGCGACCTTCCACCATGAATCCACAGCTTCTGTGAAGGTAACGCTTGTCGATCCATCGGATAGTACATTGTCGCGGACGGAGGGTTGCAAATCTGCTTCCTCATGGACAAGATAAGGCGGCTTTGGCCGGGGGGGAAATGTGCCTAGGGTATCAACGATCGAGCGGATGCTCGAATTGCGAATCAGCGTGCTCAATGAAGCGTGGCCCGAGTCGATTTTTTGTGGTCATGTTGCCGATGGAAGTCCTGGGCGGGACGAATTTGCTGTCGCCTTAGACATTTTCGCATGACCATTCATTTCCCGATATTCCAACGTCTAGATGTGGACGGCTACCGCCTATATCCGGGACTACCAAATTCTCCCGGACTACACCTCGACTTCACACCAGGCCCTTGGATCGTGCTTGGCGTAAATGGGCTTGGCAAAAGTACACTGCTTCTGGTCCTAAAATATGTACTAACTGGGCCAGCTCGAATAAGGGGAGCCGGCTTTACGGGGGATAGATCGGATGTCTTGCCGGTTGATCAGAGGTTCTTCGCTGTCCGCGTAGGAGATAGCGCTGCCACCGCTGTGGCAACAGCCGAGATTAAATTTGGTTCGGCCATTCTGAAAGTTCGCCGGCGCCTGAGCGATCTTAAGCTGGTGGAGGCCTCAGTACGCGGAGTTCAGGCGACTGATTCTGTGACGGTTGAAGAAGAATATAGGGCTTTGCTTGCGACGCTGATGGGCCTCGCGCGATTTGAAGATGCTCTTCGCGTACTTGATCGCGTAAACGTTCTTCCTAGAGTCGAGAGATCCATTGATTTGGGATCTGTCGGCTCAGTTTGAATTATTTCGTGCGATCCTAACGCCCTCAAGCTCAGAGGAGCTAAGGCGTTTAGAGGGCGAAATTGTTTCGGCCGACAGCTCGGCACGAAATCTAAACGCCGTTCTCTACAAACTGGTAAATCGGCGAGACACGCAGCAAGCCAAGCAGGAGACTGCAGCCGAAACGCGTGCCCGTTTGGCCAAAGCTACCGCCGAACTGGAAGAGGCAGAGGCCGAAGAGGTCAAGCTTCAGAAGGCGCAAGAGAATATTGAGGAGCGTAGGTCTGACGCCAGGATAGGTCAAAAACGAGCAGATCGAGCTGCTGACGACGCCGCGCAAAGATACGAAGAGATCAAATTTGACGTCTTGCGACATGCATTCGCCGGTGTCACCCCAAACGAGCAGTATGTATTTCTCAAGATTATTTCGGATCGAATCTGCTTGGCATGCGGTAACAAAGCTGACGCCGCGGCCGAAGAGCTTGAGCGTCGGCGCGCAGAAAATCTGTGCCTCGTTTGCGGCTCCCACCGTGCTGCGGAAGAAAAGGTGGTTTCGACGGCAAAAGCGGTTCAGTTGAAGGCTGCTGAAGCATTCACGGCTCTGCAGCATGCACGCGAAGAGCTTCACGATGCAGAGGTAAAGTATCGGAGTGTGGAGGAAGACTATCGAGTTATTGACAACGATCTCGAAGCGGTCCGCCGCCGCGTCGACTCCCTTAGAAGAGAGGCGCGGCGATGGAGAAGCAAGCTGCCAGCTCAGGATCAGGCAGCGTTGGCGCGCGACGAAGATCGCATCGAGGGCCTACGGCGTGAGGTGATTAATTTTAGGAAGGAACGCGACGACGCAGAAGAGAAAATCGCGGTGTTGCTCGCCGAGCTGAAAGTGGCAACAGAGTCTATTCGGGAGCGTCTTGAAGCAGAATTCCAAAGACACGCTCAGGATTTCTTCGCTGAAAAAGCACGTTTGGTCTACGCCCCAAGAAAGGATCGGATCGGTCAGGGCGGTCGAGTATTTGAGTTCCCTGCGTTTGAGATTGAGCTAACAAGTAGCGCGACCGATGGTGACTTTGTCAGGCGATCTGCGACACAAGTATCGCTTTCGCAGCGGGAGTATCTAGACATCATCTTTCGAATGAGCCTCGTTGAAACGTTCGGCGGCGCCAGCGGCTCTTTTATCGTCGATGGTCCAGAAGGATCCGTCGATGCCGTGTTCGCAGAAAAGGCAGGTAACCTATTTGCGGAGCTTGCGACACGAACAACTGGGATGACCGTCATATTGGCGTGCAATGTCGTAGAGGGGGCTTTCATCCCAAATACGTTACGTGCCTACAAGACTCTGGATGCTAGGACGGGACGACTTGTAAACCTGATACACCTAGCAGCGCCGACTGCGGCCTTAATCACCTTGCGGAAGGAATATGAAAGGACCGTTGCAAAAATCCTCAATGAGGAGGCTCGATGAACGCGAGCCCAGCTTCACAGCCACTTCCGGTCCTAATTCGGAGTCGCCTGATTCAAATGCTCGCAGCGCTAGAGCGCGTTGGTGGCACCCCCATAGATACCAGATCATTGCACGCCTTTGCTTTCTTTGCCAACGTCCTGAGCCCACTATGGGATCTTCACCCCCTAGAAGGATCGGTCCTGAAAGACAGTGGAGCACCATACTTTCCAACGTTGCAGCGCGAGTTGGATTCCCTTGTCGGCGGGGGATTTGTCACCGTTGTAACCCTGGCAAGAGGTGACGCCGAAGGTTTGCTGGCAACCTTTCGGTTGGACCATGGCCGTGCAACTCCTATTCTGGAGGCCTTAGGTACACTGCCAGACGAGGCGCGAACTGACGATTTCCTGACAGAACTCGCCGATGCATTTGTCGAGATTAGGCCTGATCGACGCGATGATGCGGCAGTCGCAGATGCCGCCTACTCGGATCCAGCAGTGGCTGAGGGCCGGATAGTTGATTTCGCTGAATGGGTATCTCCGACGCGGGGAAACGCGACGTGGAACACTGCTCAGCAGTTCCAGCGCTACGTTCCGATTGGAGTAACCTTAAATAGAGCTGAGAAGCTCGTGATGTACATGCGCCTAATGAAGCGGAGAGCGCATGGTTGATTTGCCGATTCTCGGCGGCGTCTCGCCGGAAGAGATTGAGCGTATTGCTCAAACTGTGGGAACACCTACGGTGGCGGGAGCGTCACTCACAACCAGATTCTTTAGACGTGTTTCCGCCCTCGTTGCTACTCGTGCAGGGCGCGGCGAAAGCGGGCAATTCACAGTCTTCTTGCAAAGCGAGGCTCTCTTTGAAGATGCGAAGTGCTGCTCTGTGGCGGAAGCGCCCCTATTGGCCAACGGTGCTGATCCCGTCGTTGATCGAATTTGGCTTTCTACAGCCAGCCTCTCGACTTCCTTCGAACTGTTGCTCCGTTGGTCTGATGCCGCGTCGCTTTTCCAGGCAGTGAAGAAGGCTGGGCTGGGTGGGATACCGGCAGTCGTGGTCGATTGGAGAACGGGCGTGCCGCAAGGTCGGCTCTACAGGTCGGGCTTGTCCAATCACGAAGACTCCGAGACGGTTTTCTTTGAGGATGTGCCCATCACACGAATGCAGATGAAGGAGGTTCTAGACACTTTCTATGAACGTTCGCTGAGGACACCCGCGCTCGTTATTGAGGGCCACGCTAAGCGTGTGTGGAAGGAGTCTGCGAACGGCATACCAGAGCATCGCCCCGAAGAGGTCATTCAAGGCCGTCTACTAGAGGCCTTGAAGGCAGTCTTTGCGAGGCACGACCTACGGGCCGAGCCCATCACCGACGACGGACGAGCGGATATCGTCATCTCTATGAAGACCATCACGTCGGGAGGATTGCCGGCCGTGGTAAACGAATGGGTCCTTGAATTGAAGGCTCTTGCCGATCAAACAAATACTGGCAATCCCGTTCCGCCCTCAGTCGCCGTGCAGGCCATCCAAAGCGGTTTAGAGCAAGCCATCGGTTACAAAACGCGCCTTAATGCGCTACAGGCCGCGCTCTGCTGTTACGACATGCGTGCTACCGACTTCGGCGACGACTCCGCCTTCGCGCACATCCAAGATGACGCCAAGCATCACGATGTACCGCTTTGGCGGTGGTTTCTATTCCGATCAACAGCAGCATCTCGAACCGCAAGAGGATACCTCAGCTCCGCATCACGGTAAGGAGCGTCTCCTTGAGTTCCGGTCGGCCACCTTGTTGAGGAGAGGCCCGCATTGATCTGAAAGGCTCTTCGCCCGCGATGGAAAAACCGCGTTCCAAAGCCAACTCGTTCAGAATTGTGGCCACAGGAACCTGGATGCCGGCATAGCGGCTATCGCCCACAACCATATAGACGCGCCCTTTGGATACCAAAGACTTGCTAAGCCGCTCCATAATGACGCACATATCAGAAAAGTAAGCGGAGACCATATCAGGTATATGCCGATTCCAAAGGTCAGCTCGCACGCCTTTCAACTGGCCGGTAATAGCAGATAGCGTTTGCGAGCCAAGATCAGGAGTGTCAAACGGTCGAGAAATTTGAACGTGGCTCCGCAAGGTGGACATGCGAAGATTCTTGTTGTCTAAGCTATTTTTAAGATAGCCACATACCCATAATTCGACATTGTATACATCTGTATAATCAAACGAATTTGGGTACGGCGGCGAGAATACAGCCAAGTCGTACTCCCCGCTATCAGGCGTAAGCTCCCTAGAGTCGCCCCGAAATAGTTCATAGTCACGACCTTTACGCTTCTCATATCGTCGTATTTCATAAATAGCGCGCACCATTGCATCAACGAAAAGCTGCTCCACGCGCTCTTGGCTTGACATTCGCCCAGCCCATCCACTGCGATATCTGCGTCCTTTGCCGCTCACCACAACATTGCTCACGGGCAATGCGATCGCTCCGAGCAATACTCGCATAAGTCGACGACTTGACTCCCTCTCAATTCTAGAAATTCGATCCCGAAGTGATGCTAAGCGACAAGCAACAGCCCTAGGGAAGACGTAGCGACCATCCACTCCCGGCTCTACAAATGTAAGCGGCGCGCCGATAAATGGAACGTCATAGTCTAAGCAAATATCGGCCTCAACAACCGCCTTAAAATCGAGGATCAGCTGATCAACGTCGTATGTTGTCAGCTTGGCCTCGATCAGGTCTGCGAGATATGGATTGACTTCGATCGTGAGAGGCTTGAGGCCGAGAAACTGACATGCCAGTGCCGTTGTTCCTGAACCGCCAAACGGATCTACGCAGGAGGATACGGGGCGACCGAGCGCGTCCCTCGTCTCCTCAACAGCTTGCCCAATAAGCTCAGGAGCGAAAGCCTCCTTAAAGTTGCTCCAGCCTTGAAATGCAACTTCATCTGTGCCGGAGTTTGTTGATAGGTGAGCCGGTCGACGGCCCTCAAGCCAATCGGTGAACGACACGGTTCCATCAAGCGGCTCGAACAGTACCGAATCTGCCGCCAAAATAATCCTCGTCGTCGATTAAGGCTCCAGGCATCGGCCTGATCGCAAGAATAAGTTTTAGCTTAAAGTCAAGAGGGTTAGTTTTCAAGACACCGTTTGCGGAAGGCGAATGCCAGCCAGAAAGGCAAAGTCAGTAGCCAAGGAGTATCGGCTTGTCTACACAGAGCCTTGTCTCTCCTCCCTCAATGCCGTTTAGAATACTGCACCTCCCGCCCATGCTTCTCGGCCGCCCCAAGCGTCTCAAACGTCCCCAAATTCCGCCATTTGCCGTCTTTTCGTCGTTCTTGCGCGAATAAAGCCGGTATTTTCCGCTTCTCAGTTTCCGGATCATCTCGCTCTCCCTGGCTGATCAGGATTTCCCCTTGCCCTTGAGTTCTGGCGCGCCCGAGCCCAGCTTCCTCCCCACCCTTTCAAAACGGATGCACGCCCCAACGACACAGGTTATGTTATCCCCGTCTGGCCGAGGTCATCGAAGGGGGCATGACATGCAGGCAATGCCGATAGCGCATCAAGCCGCGCAACCCGTGCGCCCCATATCCTCCCTGGCCGGCTATCCGGCCGCCGTCCTGTGCTGGCTACTTTCGGCCGGTGTCTATATCGCGGCCAAATGGGTGGCGCCTGAAATGCCGCCCTGGGGGCTCTGCTTCTGGCGGCTGACGCTGGCTTGCGCCATCCTGCTGCCGATCGTGCACCGTCATCACGAGGCGATGATCGGGCTTTTGCGAACGCGCGCCGTGGAGGTCGTCGCCGTGGGGGCAATCGGCCTGACGCTGTGCCAAGGTATGATCTACCACGGTCTCAATGACACCGACGCCACCACGGCCGGCATCATCATGGCGCTGTCGCCTGTCATGACGATGGTGCTCGCCCGTTTCGTGCTTGGCGAGCCGCTCGGGCTGTGGAAGTCGTTTGGCGCCCTGGTTGCGCTTGCCGGGATGATTTTCATTGTTGCCCACGGCAACCTGACGGCGCTGCTGCAACTCAAGGTCAACGCAGGCGAGCTGTGGATCGTCGGCAGCGCGTTCTGCTGGGGCCTCTACACCGTGCTTTTGCGCCGTGCCAAATTCGGCATCGAACTCCTGCCGATGGTCGTGCTGCTGCTCGGCGCCGGTGCGCTGGTCGCCTTGCCTTTCCATTTGTGGGAATTGTTGAACGACGAACGCTCCGCCATGAACGTCCACAGCATTCTCGCGCTCGCCTATCTGGCAGGCCCCGGCGGCGCCTTGATGTACTATCTCTACAACAAAAGCGTGGAAACGCTCGGCGCAAGCCGGGCAAGCATGCTGCTCTACCTGCAGACTGTGTTCGTGGCCATGCTCGCCTATCTGCTGCTCGGCGAGGGCTTGCATGACTACGATCTGGTCGGTGCGGCCTTCATCGTCGCCGGCATCGTACTCGCCACCGTGGTCAAACCCAGGCCAGCTCAACCACGCGTGGCGTAGACATCTTGCGGGTGACGGCTGTATTCAGCGCCGGCCGCATTGGCGTTTGGTGAGTCACCATCGCGACAGCCAAAGGCCGCCTCTCAATGCCGCTTGAAATACTGCACCTCCTTCTCGTGCTTCTCCGCCGCCTCGCGCGTATCGAACGTTCCGAGGTTGCGCCGCTTGCCGGTCTTGTCGTCCTTCTTGCGCGAATACAGCCGGTATTTGCCGTCCTTGAGTTTTCGGATCATCTCGCTCTCCCTGGCTAGGATTGGCCCTGATCAAGGTTTCCGCTTGCCGGGCGGCCCGGCCTGCCGACCAGCGCCTGCGCCTTGTCGCCATGCTCATTCCCCGGTTGTGTCAGGGATCAACGCCGTTCCGATCCAAATGATCCACCCGTTCGAAGGCGGCACTCTGCGGCGCCCCCCTCTGGCCTGCCGGCCATCTCCCCCACAAGTGGGGAGATTGGCAGCTTTGGCGTCGGCGCTTTCTGGCAACGTCGAAATTCGGCGAGCGCCGGCCAAAACGCAAAAACCCGCCTGGGCGACGGGTCACTGGCGCAACTCAGCACCATAGGCAAAAATGTAGCATAGCTGCCCTCACCCGTCAAGAAAAAATTCCTATCCCATCGACACAAGCTCCCTGTCCGGACACATGCATCCCGGCCACGAAGTTAGCGGCGCAATTGCGGTGGCAGCCGACATTCCAACGCAGTAAATTCAGATCCAACTTGACGGAACATTAGCCAAAGCTAATTGTTAGTGGATGCGGCAGGTGGTGCCCTCCATCGCCTGCCGAAGATCGGCCCTCCGATCGGCCCGCGTCCTCCGCCAGAGGCGCGGGCTTTTCGTGCCGATCAGCCGTCGCAGCCTGGCCGGCATTTTTCGTCCTCCGATTATTTCGCCAGTCCCTCATCGGGGTTTCGCCGCCCTTTGGCCTTGAGGCTGCGCGCGGCTTGCTCGACCGCGGCGCGGTCGTTGCCCAGGCGGTCGAGCAGTTCCTGTGCCTCGTCGCCGGAGATGCCGGTGCGCACCGCCAGCGCCTCGACCTCCAGCACGTCGGAGCTGGCGATCTCGCCGGTTTGCGCATCGTCCGCCGTCAGCGGCAGGGCTCCCTCGCGGTCGATCTCGGCCTCGGCCTGGTGCCAGTGCCGCTCGGGGTCGCCCTGCATGCGGCCTTCCCGTTCCCAGATCTGGTAGGCGCGCTCACGAATTCTGTCGTCCCGGTCGTCGCTCATGGTCAGTCCTCCTTGGGGTCAGGGTTGAACGCCGCGCCAATGC
>NZ_RZPW01000175.1:0-9406 GCF_003998455.1 Mesorhizobium sp. M7A.F.Ca.CA.001.08.2.1
GGCCTGGATGCCGGTCAGGTTTGCCGGATAGCCGATCTTGATGGTGTCGGCAGCAAGTGCCGTGCTGGCCGAGGCAAGCGCGAAGAATGCGCCAAGTCCCAGGCCGATGGTACCGCGTCGAGTGAGTTTGATCATCGTTTTCGTTCCTCTGTCTGGTTCACCGTTGCCGATCTTTGGGTTGATCCGAACGTAAGTTCCCGGTCCCCCATGATCCCCTTCGGCCGGAAGATCATGACTAGAATGAAGATGAAGCCGAGCACGATCTGGCTGGCGCCAAACAGGGCCGGCACCGCGAAATCGCCGATCGTGAAGCCGCGTTCGACCGAGCGCAGGACCTCCGACAACAGCGAAACGCAGATGACGCCGACCACCGCGCCGGTCAGGGAGCCCATGCCGCCCAGCACCAGCATTGTGATCAGACTCATCGTCAGCGCGAAGTAGAAGGTGTTCGGCGAAAACGAGCCGAGATAATGCGCATAGAGCGACCCGCCGACGCCCGAGAAGAACGCGCCGATGACGAAGGCGATCAGTCTGGTCCGCAACACGCCGATTCCGACAGCGCTGGCCGCGATTGTGTCGTCGCGCACCGCCTTCATGGCGCGCCCGAAAGGCGAATAAACCAGGCGCGCCAGAACGAACACCGTGATGGCGAGCCAACCCATCACCCAGGGCAACGTCGTCTCCAGCGGCACGCCGGTAAACGTGCGGGCGCCTCGGGTGAAATCCGACGCATTGATCAGCACCACGTTGACGATAATCAAGAATCCCATCGTCGCCACCGAAACGAAATAGCCCGACAGGCGCATCAAGGGATAACCGACGACCACCGCAAGCAGTGCCGTCAGAACGCCTGCCACCAGCGTCGCCGGCAGGAAGGGGAGGCTGAAAGCATGCAGAAACCCCGGCAGATGCGGCAGCAATGCCATCTTCTGCTGCACCGGGATCGACAGGATTCCCGAAATATACGCGCCGGCGCCGATGAAGCCGACATGGCCGAGCGAAAACACGCCCGTAAAACCGTTGCTCAGCGACAGCGCCAGCACCAGGATTGCATTCAGCGCGATCAGCAGGATAATCCGGACGAAATAGTCGCTCAGCACGTGCGGCGCACCGAATGCGACAGCTGCCCCCGCCACCAGGGCGACGAGGACGAGGAGTGTGATCCGCGCTTCCCGGCTCACAGCTTTATCTCCCGGTTTGGCTGGAGCAGCCCGCCCGGGCGCACCAAGAGAAAGGCGATCAGCACGGCGAAGACGATTGCGTCGCGATAAGACGAGACGCTGCTCGGCAGGAATGCGACGATGAATATCTCCAGCGCGCCCAATATGTAGCCGCCGACCAGGGCGCCCGCGATCGACCCGAAGCCGCCGATGATTGCCGCCACGAAAGCCTTCAGGAGCGGCGTGAAGCCCATCTGCGGCTGCACCACGCCGGCCTGCGCCGCCCACAAAATGCCGGCGAGGCCGGCATAGGCGGATGCGACGATGAAGGCGACGATGATCAGCCGGTTGACGTTCAGACCGACAAGGTGTGCCGCCGACATGTCCTCGGCTGCGGCGCGCATGCCGAGCCCAGTCGTGGTGCGCGTGATAAACCAGCCGAGGAGCAGCAGCGACACGAAGGTCAGCGCGATGGTCAGGAGATTGATGCTGGTGAAGGTGATGGCGCCGTTCGACATTTCCCAGGAGGTGTTGAGAATATCGGGGAGTGGAAAATTGCGCGGCGAGGAGGTGAACACCAGGATGCCGACATTCTCGATGATGTAGGTGACGGCGAGGCTGGTCAGCAGTCGCGCAACGTCGGGCGCGTCGCGGATCGGGCGGTAGGCGATGCGTTCGATGAGGAAGCCGGCGGCGGCGGCCGCGGCGATGCCGCAGATCACGGCGACCGGGAACGGAACGCCGATGCCGACCAGCAAGGCAACCCCGAAAGCACCTACCATCATGACGTCGCCATGCGCGAAATTGGTCAGCTTGAGGACGCCGAAGACGATCGACAGGCCGACCGCCACCAGTGCGTAGAGGCTGCCGAGGCTCACCGCATTGACGATCTGCTGAAGGATATAGTCCAGCTGGGTCATGTTGCCGCCCCGAGATATGCCTGCGCCACGCGTTCGCTGTCGCGCAGTTCCGCGGACCGGCCAGACAGCGCCACCTGGCCCGTGCGCAGCACATAGGCGCGGTCGGCGAGGTCCAGCGCGAGCGTGATGTTCTGTTCCACCAGAAGCATCGTCATGCCCTGGCGCTTCAGTTCGGCAAGCGCGCTGAAGATGTGGCGCACCAGCAGCGGCGCAACGCCGAGCGAAGGCTCGTCGAGCAGCAGCAGGCGCGGCGCCGCCATCAGCGCGCGCGCCAAAGCAAGCTGCTGCTGTTCGCCGCCCGACAGCGTCCCGGCCAGCTGCTTCAGCCGCTGCTTGAGAATCGGGAACAGCATGAACATGCGCTCGCTGTCTCTGAGGATGGCATCCTTGTCGGTGCGGGTGCAGGCGCCGAGCCGCAGATTGTCAGCCACCGTCAGGCCGCCGAACAGGCGCCTGCCCTCCGGGCTCTGCGCGATGCCCAGACTTACGATGCGCGACGGAGCGACACCTCCAATCGGCTTGCCATCGAAGATGATCCTGCCGCCGCGCGGCCGCGACAGGCCGGAAATGGTGCGCAAGGTCGTGCTCTTGCCGGCGCCGTTGGCGCCCACCAACGCCACCACCTCGCCGGCATGGACGTCGAGCGAAATGCCCTTCAGCGCACGCACCGCGCCGAAATTGACCTCGAGGTTCTCGACACTGAGCAGAACGGGGCTAGGCGTGGCCAAGATACGCCTCCCGCACTTTCGGGTGTTCGCGTACCTGCTCCGGTGTTCCGACGCAGATCACCTCGCCAGTCGCCAGCACCTGGATGCGTTCGCACAGCGCCATGATCAGGTCCATGTCGTGCTCGACAACGACCACCGTTACGCCATAGCGGTCACGGATCGTCCGGATCAGCGCTGCCAACACCTTGGTCTCGTTGGAATCAAGACCGGCAGCGGGCTCATCGAGCAACAGCAGTTGCGGGCCGGTCGCCAACGCACGCGCAATCTCCAGCCGCCGCTGATCGCCGTAGGGAAGATCCGCGGCGACCCTGCCGGCCTGATCTGTCAGGCCCATGAGGTCGAGGAGTTCGTCGGCCTTCTGCCGGGTCGCGGCCACCCGCTCGCGATAACGCCGACCGCGCAGCACGGTATCGGCGGCGCCGACAGGATGGCGCAACTGCGCCGCCGTCAGCACGTTCTGCGCGACGCTGAGGCTGCCGAACAGGCGAGAGCCCTGGAAGGTGCGGGCGATGCCCATCGCGACGATCTGCGATGTGCGCAGGCCGACGATCGACCGGCCCTCCATCTCGATGCTACCGGAATTCGGCTGGGAGAAGCCGGTGATCAGGTTGAAAAGCGTGCTCTTGCCCGAGCCATTCGGCCCGATTACCCCAATGATTTCACGTTCGTGGAGCTCGATGGAATGATCACGCAGGGCAACTAGCCCTCGAAAGGCTTTTGTCAGCCCGACCGTCCTCAACAGCACTCGACTCGACTGTCTATCCACCCGCCGGTTTGCCCCTGTCCCTCGCCGCCCCGTTCGGCCCGGTCAAGCTTCAAATGGACAATTCGAACGGCAAGATGTCAAGTCCTATTCCCAAGAGGAAAGCTGTATGCCTGCCTCGGCTCGACCGTTGCCGCGACAGCACCGGCATCGATGCAGGGCCTGCAGTCCAGCGCGCCAGCGCTCGCTTCTCGAGCCTGCGCGCATAGTGCGTGGGCGCAAGGCACGAGACGAAGACGATCGGCGCCACCGGCCCGTAGACCTTGGGCGTCCTCGGACCGCGCTTGTGCTAGCTTGTTATCTGTTCGGCGACAGCTTCTTCGAGGCCGGCTGCGGCCTGGGCGGCGAGAGCGCGCGCCGCCGCCTGTGAATCGTAGAATTCCTCGAGCGCATGAACCCTGCCCCACCGCAGCGTGAACACGTGGAGACCACGGTTGACGTAGGACGTATCGCCATTGAGCAGGGTAGCGGTGCCATCCCACTGGGCAAACACGGTGGTATGCCAGGGCCAGCCCTTCACCCACACGTGGTTGACCGTGAGATGGAGAGTGGGCAGAACACGGCCGAGGCGCTCGAACCACCGGCGCAGGGCTTGCTTGTCGTGACGCTCGCCACCAAGCGCGTGTGCGCCACCAACCCGGTGATGGACATGCGGCGCGATGGCCTTCACCGCCGCATCCCAGCGATGGTTGTTGACGTCGTCGAAGCTCTGCCGGATCGATTTCTCGACAAAATAGCTGTAAAGCATGTGACCTCTCTCCAAACTTATCGGTGGCGCGCCGTTCCGACGCGAGACCCCGGCCAGCATCGCTCGGCCGCGGCCTGCGCGTCAGGTCAGGGCATTGTCGCGTCGGCTCGCAGGGATGTGTCCGTCTCGGTCGAGACCGTCACCTCCTCACCGGACCTTGAGAACGCGTAGAGCGAGCCCGGGTGGCCAGGTATGGAAAACGCCACGGAGTCACTGTTGGCGAGGCCCATGACAACCCGCAGCGGATCACCCCCGGCCTTCGGTGCGAAAGTGGCGGTGACCTCAAGCAGGTCGCCGCGCGGAACGTAGTAGGCCACCATGTCCAGGTGTCCCTGGTGCAGGCTACCGCCTTCGATCGGGCGCCCGATGGTGGCTTCCTCGGCAAGAGCCGGGGTTGCAAGAAACAGCGCCGCCAGCAGCGAGGCGCCCAAGGTTTTGCGGATCATCTCATTTGTCCTTTTTTAGATTGCGTTCACCCTCTATATAGGGTATAGATTACGAATGCAATCTAAAAAAGGAGATGACGATGCGTGTAAGTCGCACTCAGGCCGCGGAAAACCGTGAGACCGTGATCAATGTGGCAAGCCGGCTTTTTCGGGAGCGCGGGTTCGACGGCATCGGCCTCAAGGATCTGATGAAAGGGGCCGGGCTGACCCAGGGCGCCTTTTACAAGCAATTCGAGTCGAAGGACGATCTGGCGGCGCTGGCGTCCAGGCGGGCTATGGAAAGCGCCACCCACAAATGGTCGGCCGCGACCGCGGCAAATCCCGGGAACCCGCTCGACGGGGTGATCTCATTCTACCTCAGCATGGATCATCGCGGAGAAAAGATGGACGGCTGCCCGGTCGTTGCGCTCGGCTCGGATGCGGCCAGGCAAGGTGCCGAGGTGAAGGCATCATTCGAAGCCGGCATCAAGGCGTACCTCGGGATGCTCGGCGGTTGGGTTGGCGAGGGCGACAGCGAAAAGACCGGCAACAAGGCAATGGCCGTTCTCTCGACGATGGTCGGCGCGGTCGTGCTGTCGCGGGTCGTCAACGACCCCGACCTTGCGCAGGCTTTTCTGGATGCGGCGGCCGATCAGGTTCGCGAAGCAGTCGCTACTTGAACGGCGCGAGCAGCGCCAGCACAGCAAGGATAGGAGAGCAGATGGAACGGATTGTCGTCACGGGCATGGGTGCGGTCACGCCCCTTGCCGCCAATGTCGAAGCGTCCTGGTCACGCCTGCTTGCTGGCCGGTCTGGCGTTCGCAGGCTTCCTGACGATGTGGTGGGAGAGCTGCCGGCTAAGATTGGCGGCGTGGTTCCCTCCCTGGGCGAAGACCCCGAGGCTGGTTTCGATGCCGATGCCGTCCTGTCCGCGAAGGATCAGCGCAAGGTAGACCGGTTCATTCTCTTCGCGCTGGCGGCGGCGGAAGAGGCGCTTGCGCAGGCGCAATGGAAGCCTGCCTTGGAGACGGATCGCCTGCGCACGGCCACGATCATCGCTTCAGGTGTCGGCGGGTTCCCGGCCATCACCGAGGCGGTGCGCACGGTGGACCTGCGTGGCGCCCGCCGCCTGTCTCCCTTTACGGTGCCGTCCTTCCTGGTGAACCTCGCGGCGGGCCACATCTCGATCCGTCATGGCTTCAAAGGTCCACTCGGCGCACCGGTGACGGCGTGCGCGGCGGGCATCCAGGCGATCGGCGACGCCGCCCGCCTGATCCGCGCCAACGAAGCCGACATCGCCGTGTGCGGCGGAACGGAAGCGTGCATCAATACCGTCAGTCTCGGCGGTTTCGCCGCCGCTCGTTCTCTTTCAACCGGCTTCAATTGGGCGCCGGCCCAAGCCTCGCGCCCTTTCGACACATCGCGGGACGGCTTCGTCATGGGCGAAGGGGCCGGCGTGCTGGTCATCGAGGCGTTGAGCCACGCGTTGGCGCGCGGCGCAAAACCGATTGCTGAGCTCGTCGGCTACGGCACGACGGCGGATGCCCATCACGTCACCTCCGGGCCAGAGGACGGCGACGGCGCGCGCCGGGCCATGCAGATCGCGATTGCCCAGGCAGGGATTTCGCCACGCGACGTTCGTCATCTCAATGCGCATGCGACCTCCACGTCAGTCGGCGACCTGGGTGAGATCGAAGCGATCAAGAGCGTGTTCGGGCGCGATTTCGCGATAGCTGTCAGTGCCACGAAATCGGCGACCGGACACCTGCTCGGAGCGGCCGGCGGGCTTGGTGCGATCTTCGCAATCCTGGCGCTCAGGGATCAGGTCGCCCCGCCAACCCTCAACCTGGGCGAGGCCGATCCGGCCGGCGACGGAATCGACTTCGTCGCAAACGCACCCCGCCACATGGAGACGGAGTACGCGATCGCCAATGGCTTCGGCTTTGGCGGCGTGAATGCCAGCGCCCTGTTCAGACGCTGGAACTAGCGGTGGCCAGACGCAGTCATGACCGACGCCCTTTGCCCCGGCCTATCTCAATGGTTTTCCCAATCCGATCCAACGCAAAGAAGGATATGATTCCATGAACAAGACCAATCCCGGCGTCGCCCTTGTCACAGGGGCATCTTCCGGCATCGGGCGCGCTACCGCCGACGCCTTGCTCGGCGCTGGCTTTCGCGTCTTCGGAACCAGCCGTCGCACGGCCTCACAGCAATCCGCCGGCGTGACCATGCTGACCTGCGACGTGACCGACGACGCGTCCGTCGCGACAATGGTCGATGACGTTCTGGCCGCGGCCGGACGCATCGACGTGCTTGTCAACAATGCCGGCATGGGCCTGTTTGGCGGCGCGGAGGAGTCCTCGACCGCCCAGGCTAAAGCGCTGTTCGACGTGAACGTCTTCGGCGTCTTGCGCGTGACCAACGCGGTGCTGCCGGCAATGCGGCGCCAAGGGAAGGGCAGAATCGTAAATTTGAGCTCGGTACAGGGGTTCATCCCCGCTCCCTATTTCGCGCTTTACTCGTCGACCAAACACGCCATCGAAGGGTATTCCGAGTCGCTCGATCACGAATTGCGCCCCTTCGGCATTCGCGTTTCGCTGGTGGAGCCCGCCTATACCCGCACATCATTCGAGGACAATCTTGCCGCCCCCGACCGGTCGCTCGAAATCTACGACTCCGCGCGCGCCGGGATGACTATGTCAGTGCGGAAATCGATGGAAAAAGGCGATGCGCCCGAAGTGGTCGCCAAGACCATTTTGGCAGCAGCGACCGATCCCGCGCCGAAGAAACGCTATGCGGCGGGAAAAATGGCGCGCCAGGTCAGTTTCCTGCGCCGTTTCGTCCCCGCATCCGCATTCGACAAGAGCCTGCGCAAGCAGCTTGGGTTGCCGGTCTGAAATCGGGCGCTGCCTTGGCGCGTCAGCGAGCAGCCGCCTGTTTCTCGAGCCTGCGGGCGTATTGCGTCAGCGGAAAGCACATGACGAAGAAGATCAGCGCCACCAGCCCGTATACCTTGAACGGTTCGAAGGTCGCATTGTTGATGGCGTTGGAGGTCCGCACCAGCTCCTCGAAGCCGATGATCGAGGTGAGCGCCGTCGATTTGATCAGCTGCACCAGGAAGCCGACCGTGGGTGCGCGGGTGATCGAAAACGCCTGCGGCAGGATGATCAGCCTGAGTTCCTGCAGATAGTGCAGGCCGAGGCTGGCACCGGCGTCCCATTGGCCGAGGGGCAGCGCCGCGACGCCAGAGCGCCAGATTTCGGCGAGATAGGCGCTGGCGAAGAAGGTGAGGCCGAGCGCCGCCGCCGTCCAAGGCTCGATGCGCAGACCAAGCATCGGCAGGCCGAAGAACATCAGGAACAGCTGCATCAAGAGCGGCGTCCCCTGGAACAGGGCGATGTAGCCGGAGGCGACACGCCGGCTCCATTTGTTCTCAGCGATCCTGAAGAACAGCACGATCATGCCGACGATGCCGCCGCCGATAAAGGCGGCCAGCGATAGCAGCACCGTCCAGCGGGCGGCGAGCAGTAGGTTGCGCACGATGTCCCAGAAGGTGAACTCGATCATGACACACCGGCTCCGAGCGCGCGGCGCCCGCCTGACACCAGCAGCCGGCGCAAGGCCATCGACAGAGCGAGATAGACCAGCGTCACGACGAAATAGGTCTCGAAGGAGCGGAAGGTGCGTGCCTGCAGCATGTCGGCCTCGTAGGTCAGCTCACGCACGGCGATCTGCGACACGACGGCGGACTCCAGCATCATGATGACGATCTGGCTGGTGAGCGCGGGGTAGATGATCTTGAGCGCCTGCGGCAGCACGATCTTGACGAACACCTGGCGTGGCCGCAGCCCAAGGGCCAGCGCTGCTTCCGTCTGCCCGCCGGGCACGGCGTCAAGCCCGGCGCCGACGATCTCGATGGTGTAGGCCGCCATGTTGAGCGTCATCGCCAGCATCGCGGCCAGGAGCGGGTCGAGCCGGACGCCCAGGCTGGGCAGCCCGAAGAAGATGAAGAACAACTGCACCAGGAACGGCGTGTTGCGCATCACCTCGACATAGCAGGCGATTGCCCGCTTGAGCAGCACCGGGCCGTTTCGCCGCCCCGCGGCACCCAGGATGCTGAGCAGCGTTCCGGCCAGCGTGGTCACGGCGATCAGCAGGATCGTCGTGGCCGCGCCATGCGCGATGTCGCCCAGGGCACCCGGGAGCCAGCCAAAGGCCACGGAAACTCAATCCTTGAGATTGTCGGGATTGAGCGGCGTCTTCAGCCAGGCTTTCGAGCTTTCGTCCAGCTTGCCGTCGGCCAGCATCTTGGCGACCGCATCGTTGACGGCCTTCTTCAGGCCGTCTTCGTTCTTGTTGAGGCCGATATGCGAGGGCGAGGTCAGAAGCTGGAACTTCTGCTCCGGCTTCAGTGCGTCCTGCTTGGCCAGCACCTGCGCGCCGACATCGTTGCCGACGACCATCAGCTGCGTCTGGCCGGAGATGAAGGCCTGGATCACCGAATTGTAGTTGTCGAAGCGCTTGATGTCGGCCGATGCCGGTGCTGCCTCGGTGAGCGAGGTGTCTTCCAGCGTGCCGCGATTGACGGCGATCGACTTGTCGGCGAGGTCTTCCTTGCCTTTGACGGCAAGCGCTGCCGGACCGATCACGGCGATGTAGTAG
>NZ_RZPW01000176.1:0-9399 GCF_003998455.1 Mesorhizobium sp. M7A.F.Ca.CA.001.08.2.1
GGACGATATAGGTGTTACCAGTAAGTAACATTCTGGAAGTTACAGACCGGTAACACCCTAGTCAAGAGGTGGCCGAGGGTTTTTTGGAAACGAAAGGAGATCATGATGGCAGACGGCATCGTGGAGCGCTCTCGTCCCCGGGATCGGATCCTGGAGACGGCACGCGACATGTTCCACAAGCATGGCATCAAGGGCGTCGGCGTCGACGCCATCACCGAAGCTGCCGGCACGAACAAGATGACGCTCTATCGTCACTTCGAATCCAAGGACGAACTGATCGTCGAATGCCTGCGCGCCAATGCGGCCAAGGCCGGCGCTATGTGGGAAGCATTCGAGGCCGAATTCCCTGGTGACAAGCTTGCCCAGCTGCATGCCTGGGTTCGCAAGGCGGCTGCCATGCTCAATGCGGACGGCCGCGGCTGCGACATGGCCAACGCCGCCGCTGAGCTGACCGAGCCGGACCATCCGGCCAGGCTGGTGATCAAGGAGCTCAAGGAAGCCCAGCGCGCGCGCCTTGTGACGCTATGTCGGGATGCCGGCATTGGTCAGGCCGAACTGCTCGCCGATACGCTGTCGCTGTTGTTCGAGGGCGCGCGTGTCAGCGTGCAGACCGTGGGTACCGAAGGTCCGAGCACCCAGTTCGTGCGCATGGCCGAAGGGCTGATCGTTTCGTTCCGGGGCGCTGCCGCCGGTTGAGATCCGCCACGATTGTTGGCGGGTTACGGCTCTATGACGGAGGGCAGTCTACGCCGTTGACCCAGGCGGTATGGAAACTCCGGCGGCCAAACGAAAAAAGCCCGCTGCCGGGAGGAGGTGGCAGCGGGCTCGATTTTCGAATGTGGCGCGGGAGGAGGTGCACCCCATTCAGCGTCGGCATCGCATCTGGGAGGAGTAGATGGCCGACAACCAGAACCTACGAGTTGCCCAACGATTCGGCAACAAAGAAACTTGCATAGCTGCTGTGCAGATTTGCCGTGCCAATTATCATACAAATCCGGCAACAGGCATTTTTGCAGGCCGCCTGCTTCACTGCACCGGCACGTTTTCCCTGAAGATCAAGCGCGGTTCGATGAACTTGCGCGTCAGATAGGGCGCGGCCGATGCGATCGAGCCGAGCAGGCGAATGACCGACTGCTCGGCGATCAGCCGCGCATTCTGGTCGATGACGACATCGGCGAGATCGTCGACGAGATGACCGCGCGTGTCCTTGGTCAGGTCGTGGCAGATGAACACCGGCTTGCGGTTCGGCCTGGCCTCGCGGATCGCCTTTGCAACGCCCGAATGTCCAGCTCCGACGCAATAGATGCCGAGCAACTCCGGCTCGTCGTGCAGTGCCTTCATGGTCTCGGTGTAGCCGGCATCGGGCTCGTCGTTGATCTCGACGGCGCTGCTGACGGTCAGATTGGGAAACTCCTCGTTGAGCACCGAGCGGAAACCCATCTCGCGTTCCTCGTGGCCGCGATAGGAACGTGAGCCGACGACCATCGCCAGATGGCCGGTGCGGCCGCCAAGGAAGCGTCCCATCAGCAGCGCCGCCGTTCGTCCCGCCACCCTGTTGTCGATGCCGACATAGGCCGCGCGCGGTGCCGCCGGAACATCGGACACCAGCGTCACCAGACGCATGCCGGCTTCGACGATGTCGCGCAGTATGTTGCGCGTACGCGGATGATCGACAGCGATCACGCCAACGCCATTGGCCCTGAGCGACAGGTTTTCGACAGCGCTCTGCAGCGCGTTCGGCGAGATACCGGCGAGATTGTGGATCCGGCACGAGGCGACAAGCGGCAGACGCGCGGCGTAGTCCTCGATATGCCGGGCGAGATCGCGCATGAAGGCATTGCTGCCGATCGGCAGCAGGAATTCGAGATGGGCGGGCCGCGAGGGCAGCGTCACCTGATCGGCGACCGGCAGGTAGCCGAGTTGCTTGGCCGCCTCCATGACGCGCTGGCGGTTGGCCGCACTCGCACCCGGCCGGTTGTTCAGCACCCTGTCGACCGTTGCGGTCGATAGCCCGCAATTGCGGGCGATATCCGAGACGGTGGCTTTCATGCCGCTACCTATGCGCCCTGCGATGCCGCGCCAGACAAGCGATGCGATCTGAGGCAGCGGTGATTGCCGCCATCACCCGACAGTCAGTGCGACGGCTTGCCATCGGTGATGGCATCGCGGATTTCCTTGTCCGACATGCCGGTGATGATCCGCTCTACCTCCGCCACGCTGGTCGTCTTCGGGTCGATGTCGTCGGCGACCACCTTGCCCCGGCGCATGACGACGATGCGGTCGACCACCTGGAAGACATGGTGGATGTTGTGGGCGATGAAAATGCAGGAATGGCCGGAATCGCGGGCGCTGCGCACGAAACTCAGCACGCCCTGTGTTTCGGCGACGCCCAGATTGTTGGTGGGCTCGTCGAGGATGATCAGGTCGCTGTCGAAATGCATGGCGCGCGCGATCGCCACCGCCTGACGCTCGCCGCCGGAGAGAGAACCGATCGGCGTCGTCGGCGGGATGTTCTTCGAGATGCCGACCTGCTTGAGCAGGTCGCGGGCAACCGTGTTCATCGCCTCCTGGTCCATCCGGTTGAGGAAGCGCGGCGGCTTGATCGGCTCGCGCCCGAGGAACAGATTGCGGGCGATCGACAGTTGCGTGACCAGTGCGGAGTCCTGGTAGATCGTCTCGATGCCATGGGCGATGGCGTCGCTGGTGCTGCGCAGGCTCACCTTCTTGCCACGGATGAAGATATCGCCGCTGGTCAGCGGAACGGCACCCGAAAGCACCTTGATCAGCGTCGACTTGCCGGCGCCATTGTCGCCGAGCAAGCCGACGATCTCCCGTTCATTGACATGGAAATTGGCATCCTCCAGCGCCTGCACGCGGCCGTAGGACTTGCGGATGTTCGTCATGCGGATCAGTGGCTCGGCCATGGTTCAAGTCCCCGCCTGATGCCGGCGTTCCAGCCATGAATGCAGTGCCATCATGCCGAGGATGATGGCACCGATGAAGATGTTGTAGGCAAGACCAGGCACGCCGATCAGCACGATGCCGTTGCGCATCACGCGCAGGATCAGGATGCCGAGCACGGTGCCGATGATCGTGCCGCGCCCGCCGGTAAGTGCGGTACCGCCGATCACCACCATGGCGATGACTTCCAACTCATAGCCGGTACCGCTGTTGGGGTTGGCGGCGGACGTGCGCAACGAAGAGATGACGCCGGCAAGCGAGGCCATGACCGACGACAGCACGAACAAGCCGATCTTGACCCCGCTGACATTGACGCCGCGCGCCCGCGCCGCGCTCGGGTTGCCGCCGGCCGCCTGGATCCAGTTGCCGGTGCGGCTTTGCGTCAGTACGTAGCCGAGCGCGATCGCCGCGGCGATGAACCAGAACAGTGACATGTAGATGCGGAACGGGCCGATGAAGAAGTCGCCGACCAGCGCTTCCGCCAGCCAGCTGCCCTCCGCACTCCAGGTGCGCTGGGGAAAACCGTCGGTGACGAAAAGGGCGGTGCCGCGCACCACCAGCAGCATGCCGAGCGTCACCAGGAAGGATGGGATCTTGAGCTGCGTCACGAACCAGCCATTGACCAGCCCGATGAAGGCGGCGACCAGCAGCGCGGCGACAAAGCCGACTTCGAGCGAGGTCAGGCCGCTGTTGAACAGGGTCCACATCAAGACCGGCGAGAAGCCGAACAAGGAGCCGACCGAGAGGTCGAACTCGCCGGACGTCATCAACAGCGTCATCGCCAGCGCGATCAGGCCGAGCTCGACCGTGAAAGCCAGCGTGTTGGAGATGTTCTGCGGCGACAGGAAGTCGTGGTTGAAACTCCAGAAAACGGCGATCTCGACGACGAGCAGCACGAAAGGGCCGAATTCCGGCCGTGCGATCAGGCGTGGGACGAGCGAATGATTTTCCACAGGCAATCCGCGACATGAGTGGAAGGCTGAGCGTTGCACATCGCGTGCGAAGGGCTCGGCGAAATGGAGAGCCAGTCGCGACCGTTGGGCGGCCGCGACTGTTGAGATTGGATGTTACTTGCCGGACAGGATGTCGTCGTAGATCTGCGCGGTGTCTTTTTCATAGAGCGCGCCGGTGATGACGTTGAAGCCCGGAGGAATGCCGCCGGCGGCCATATTGGCCAGCGAAAGCGCGACATAGCTGGTCGCCTGCGGGTCCTGCCACTGGCCGGCATTGACATAGCCGTTCAGCACTTCCTGGGTGGTGTCGAGCGAATTGCCCCAGCCGACGACCGGGATTTCGCCCGGCTTGATGCCGACCTGGTCGAACACCCGCTTGATCGAGCCGGTGACGAGGTCGCCTAGGCCGATGATCGCCTTGACCTTGGCCTTGTTCGCCGTGAGGTAGTCGACCATGCGGTTGATCACTTCAGCCTGATCAAGCGTCGCTTCCGTGATTTCATAGGTAATGCCGAGCGGCTCGAAGACGCTCTTGATGCCTTCCTCTTCCTGCACGCCATAGGTGGCGCCGGGGATTTCGACCGGCATCCAGACGAAGTCGCCCTTCTTCACCAGGCCTTTGTCGACCAGATACTGTGCCCAATGCTTGCCGAAGGTGACATTGTCGCCGCCGACATAGGCGTTGAAATCGGCTTTCGGATCAGGCGTGTTGAAATTGATGATCGGCACTTTCGCCGCACGCGCTTCCTTGACGATCTCGATCAGGCTGCCCGGATCGGGGCTCGTGGTGACGATGCCATCGGCCTTGGCGGAGAGGGCGGCGCGAACCGCTTCCTGCTGCGAGGCGACATCGCCATTGTGGAACGAGGTGTTGACCGTGTTGCCGGTGTCCTTGGCCCACTGCTTGGCGCCGGCCAGGAAGTAGGTCCAGACCGGATCGGCCGGACCGCCATGCGAAATCCAGTAGAACGTCTTGGCCTGTGCCGCTGCTGGTACCACCATCAGCGCCACCAACAGGCCGTATAGAACGAGTCTTAGCCGTGTCAGCATTTGATTTCCTCCCGTTTGTAGATCGTCAGTTCAAAATCCGTCCCTTGTTCTGCGTCTTTTGCCAGTGCCGATTGAATGCGTCAGAGCATCCCCTTTTTCGACGGATGGCAAGCCTCCATCTGCCAGGCCTCCATTTGCAGGTGTAGTGGGCGCCTGACGGGGCGTCATCAGCCGTCCCATCAGATTGCATCAGTTGAGGTGATTTTCCGACTGTCGGATAATTGGTGTGATGTTTCGGTCGCGCGAACGCGGCCTGCGCCGACAAGGGCACGCCGACGACCATCCCAGGCCCACGGGACCAGGTCCGCAGCGCCCTGGCAGGGCGCCGACGATACCGGTTGCTAGATCAGATCGGCTCTGGCCAGCTCCCGCATCAGGTGGCTGGCGCCGTAGGTCCAGTGCGGGCAGTCGGGCGACAGCCGCACCCGGTTGACCAGCGCACCGAATTTTTCCGACGAGATGGTGACGATGTCGCCGACCTTGTGGGTAAATCCCTTGCCCTTCTCGCCGCGATCCTTGGATGGAACGAACATGGTGCCGAGATAGAGCGCCAGCCCGTCCGGATACTGGTGGTGCGGCCCCATGGCCGCGGCGACCAGTTCCTCCGGCGAGCGGCTGATCTCGGCCATCGAGCTTGCGCCCTCCAGCGAGAACCCGTCCTCGCCCTCGACTTTCAGGCGCACGACGGCGCGCTTGACGTCATCGATGGAGAATTTGTCGTCGAACAGGCGGATGAAGGGGCCGAGTGAGGCCGAGGCATTGTTATCCTTGGCCTTGCCGAGCAGCAGCGCCGAACGCCCTTCGACGTCGCGCAGATTGACGTCGTTGCCGATAGTGGCGCCGACGATCCTGCCGCTGGAGGCGGCGATCATGGCGATCTCGGGTTCCGGATTGTTCCAGGTCGACACCGGGTGCAGCCCAACATCGGCGCCGAAGCCCACCGAGGCCATCGGCTGGCACTTGGTGAAGATCTCGGCATCGGGGCCGATGCCCACTTCCAGATATTGCGACCAGGCGCCGCGCGAAATCAGCTTGGCCTTGATCTCCATCGCCTCGGGCGAACCGGGCTTCAGCTTCGACAGGTCGTGGCCGATCAGTCCGGCAATGTCGGCGCGGATGGCATCGGCTTTTTCAGCCGAACCACGCGCCTGTTCCTCGATCACCCGTTCCAGCAGGCTGACGACGAAGGTGACGCCCGATGCCTTGACCGCCTGCAGGTCGACCGGGGAGAGCAGGTAGGGTTTTGCTGGATCGCGCCCGGTTTCAAAACTGTTGGCGGCGATGTCATCGAGCGAACCGATCGGTCTGCCTTCGGCCGAGCGGACATGCCCAGCCGGGTCGGCCATCTCGCAAAGGTCGCGCATGGTCGGTGCCGTACGCGAGGTGATGTCGAAGACCGTGCCATCGCGAACCGTGACGACCAGCGGGTATGTAGCACCGCTGCTTCTGGCGCGTCCGACAAAAAGGCCCTCGCTGGGCAGGTGGGTCGGGTTCGTCATGGCGCTCTGTCCTCTTAGTGATCGGCAATGTGGTGAAGTGATCGACAATGTGGGCTAGCCGGATCGGCGTGGCACTTTCACCGGATTCCTCTCAAAGGTCTATCCCGTCGCAGGCGATCGGAACTCTGGGTCTCCGGTCGTCTCGGCGGCAGTCCACAGGCGAAAGCCAGGGTGCTCTTTCAAAATTGTGAAATTCTGACTAGGATTTTCACCAATCGCAGCGCATTCAGGTGACCCTTGGCGACAGCATTCTCCGATCCCATCTGGCGCAGGCCGCAGGCAGCTTCCACGTTTCAATCGCTTCCGAATGGCGAACGGGTCGATCTCGCCATCGTTGGCGGTGGCATCATGGGCTTGTCGACTGCCTTGCATGCCGCCCGGCTTGGCCTGTCGGTGCAGGTGCTGGACGCCGGCGAGATCGGCCAGGGCGCATCAGGCTTGAATGGCGGCCAGGTCATTCCCGGCCTGAAATACGATCCGGAATGGTTGCTGGAGCATTTTGGCCCGGAGCGCGGCGAGGCGCTTGTCAATTTCGCGGCGTCGACCGCCGACGCGGTGTTCGAGCTGATCCGCGACGAGAATCTGGCGGTGCCGTTCGTTCGAAATGGCTGGATCCAGGCGGCGCACACCGAGGCCGCGCTGAAGGCGGCGACGAACCGCGACCGGCAATGGCACGCGCGCGGTGCCGACGTCCGGTTGCTGAACGCAGCGGAGACCGCAGCCAGGACTGGCGCACAGGGTTATCTCGGCGGCTGGCTCGACCGCCGCGCCGGTGTGATCGATCCGCTCGCCTACACGTCTGAACTTGCCCGGGTCGGGACCGCGACTGGCGTGAGGATAGCAGAGCGCCAAAGGGTCGTGCGGCTCGCCAATGCCGCCGGTGTTTGGCGTATTTTGATCGAAAATGGCCTGGAATTGCAGGCAAAGGCGGTCGTGCTGGCGACAAACGCCTATACGGACGGTCTGATCCCCGGTCTCGCCCAGACGATCGTGCCGCTGCATTCTTTCCAGATCGCCACGGCGCCGTTGCCGCCCAACCTGGCGGCCACGATCCTGCGGGGCGGGCAGGCGGTGTCGGACTCCAGGCGCATCCTCGTCTACTACCGCAAGAGCGCCGACGGCCGGCTGGTGCTTGGCGGACGGGGCCGCATGGCGCTGCCGACGAGCGCCGGCGACTGGGCGCATCTCGAGCGTGCGCTGGTACGGCTCTATCCCTCGCTGTCCGGCGTTCCCATCGAGAAGCGCTGGTTCGGCCGGGTGGCGATGACGCCGGACCACCTGCCGCACATCCACGAGCCGGAGAAAGGCCTGCTCGCCGTGGTCGGCTGCCAGGGTCGTGGTGTCGGCCTGATGACTGCGCTTGGCGAGCGCATCGCCAGCTACCTCCAAAGTGGCGACGCCAGGCAATTGCCTTTCCCGGTCTCGCCGATCCGGCCGATCCCGTTTCACGCCTTCCGCCAGGTCGGCGTCGCCGCGACCATCGCTTGGTATCGCCTGCTCGATGCGTTGGAGCGCTGACCAGGGCGCTTCATCCCCTTGGGGCTCCGTTAGGGGATTCTGCTTGACAGTTTCATGAATATGAAAAACTCTAAGCCAATTTCAAATTTCCAATAGGCAGGTCGATGTCGACCCTAGTTGCCACATCAGCGCCAGAGGCCCGGTCTTCCCAGGGCTTCCGGGTCGCCATGCTGCTGCCGGGCGCGCTGGTCACCTTGCTGCTGATCCTGTTTGCGCTTGGCCTCGTGCTTTTCCTCGCCTTCCGCGGCAATGACGGTTCGCTGCTCGGCGCCGGTTTCACCGTCGCGAATTTCGTCACCGTGGTGTCCGATCCGCTGTACTGGACGGTGACGCTGCGCTCGCTGATCATTGCCGCTCTGGTCACGCTGGCGACGGTCGTCACTGCCTATCCCGTCGCCTACTACCTTGCCTTCCACGCCGGCCGGCGGCGCGGCCTGCTGCTGTTCCTGGTGACGCTGCCGTTCTGGACCAGCTATCTCCTGCGCGTCTTCGCCTGGAAGATCGTGCTCGCCTACAATGGCGTTTTGAACTCGGCGCTGATCGAAAGCGGCATCTGGTCCGAGCCGACATTGGCCTTTCTCAACACGCCGGCCGCCGTCGTCGTCACGCTGGCGCACGCCTATGCGCCTTTCGCCATCCTGCCGATCTACGTGGCGCTGGACACCATCCCGAAATCGCTGATCGAGGCCGCTTCCGATCTCGGCGCGCGGCCATTCACCTCTTTCCGCCGGATCGTGCTGCCCAATTCGATGCCGGGCGTGCTGGCGGCAGCCCTCGTCGTCTTCGTGCCGACGGTCGGCGACTATGTCACGCCGGCGCTCGTCGGCGGCCCGGCCAGCACCATGATCGGCACGCTGATCCAGGCGCAATTCGGCAAGGCCAATGACTGGCCGTTTGGCGCAGCACTCTCCGTCGCCGTCATGCTGGTCATCCTGTGCGTGGTGCTGGTCGCCCGCTTCGCCGACCGCAGATTTGGCAGCCGCACATGAGCACTGCACGCACGCAGGGAGGTGGCCGCTGGCTCGGCATGTATGTCGCCGCCTATTTGGTCTTTCTCTATCTGCCGGTGCTGCTGATCCCGCTGTTTTCCTTCAACAACTCGATCCAGGCAGCGTTACCGCTGCAAGGTTTTACCTTGCAATGGTACGCGACGCTGTTCGGCAATTCGGCGCTGACCGGTGCACTCTTGAACAGCCTCGCCATCGGCGCCATCGCCGCCACGGGTGCGACGCTGTGCGGCATAACCGTATCCTACATGGACCTCTACGGCCGCTCGCCCCTGGCCGCCACCATCAGCGCCATCGCAAGGCTGCCGATCCTGATCCCGGGCGTCATCGTCGGCATATCGCTGCTGATCCTCATCAACCTCGTTGGTCTGGGGCCATCGCGCGTCGCCATCGTTCTCGGCCATATATTGG
>NZ_RZPW01000177.1:0-9321 GCF_003998455.1 Mesorhizobium sp. M7A.F.Ca.CA.001.08.2.1
TGCTGCTGCTGGCGGCAATCGGCCTCGCCATCACGTTCGGCGTCATGGGCGTCATCAACATGGCGCATGGCGAGATGGTAATGCTCGGCGCCTACACGACCTTCGTCGTCCAGCAGGTGATCCGTACATCCTTCCCGGACCTGTTCGGCTGGTCGCTGGTCATCGCACTGCCGCTCGCGTTTCTCGTCGCGGCCCTGGTTGGCCTGATCATCGAGCGCGGTGTCATCCGCTTCCTCTATGGCCGGCCGCTTGAAACGCTGCTGGCGACATGGGGCGTCTCGCTGATCCTGCAACAGGCCGTGCGCTCAATCTTCGGGCCGACCAACCAGGAGGTCGGCAACCCATCCTGGATGTCGGGCTCGTTCAATGTCGGACAGTTGGCGATCACCTGGAACCGCCTGTGGATCCTGGTTTTCGCGCTCGCTGTCTTCGGCATCCTGCTCTACGTGATGAAGCGCACGCCCTGGGGCCTGCAGATGCGCGCCGTCACCGCCAACCGGCGCATGGCTGCCTCGATGGGCATCAGGACGCCGTGGGTCGACGCGCTGACCTTCGCGCTCGGCTCCGGCATTGCCGGCATTGCCGGCGTCGCGCTGAGCCAGATCGACAACGTCTCGCCCAATCTCGGCCGCGGGTACATCATCGACAGCTTCATGGTCGTTGTCTTCGGCGGCGTCGGTAATCTGTGGGGCACGCTGGTCGGCGCCTTCTCGCTCGGCATCGTCAACAAGTTCCTCGAGCCTTATGCGGGCGCGGTGCTCGGCAAGATCGTCGTGCTGGTGCTGATCATCCTGTTCATCCAGAAACGCCCGCGCGGCCTGTTCGCGCTCAAGGGGAGGGCGGTGGAAGCATGATCACGGGACGCTTCTTTGCCGCCGGCGCGGACCGCCGCATCGCCATTACGATCTCCATCCTGCTGGCGGTGGCCGTCATCGTGCCGTTGCTCAACCTTGCGGTGTCTCCTACCAGCGCCTTCTACATCCCATCCTACATCGTCGCGCTGACCGGCAAATATCTCTGCTATGCGCTGCTTGCCTTGGCGCTCGACCTGGTCTGGGGCTATTGCGGCATCCTTTCGCTCGGCCACGGCGCCTTCTTCGCGCTCGGCGGCTATGCAATGGGCATGTATCTGATGCGTCAGATCGGCTCGCGCGGCGTCTATGGCAATCCCGTCCTGCCCGACTTCATGGTGTTCCTGAACTACAAGGAACTGCCATGGTTCTGGTATGGCTTCGACCATTTCTGGTTCGCCGGCCTCATGGTGCTCGCGGTGCCTGGCCTGATGGCTTTCGTCTTCGGCTGGTTCGCCTTCCGCAGCCGCGTCACCGGCGTTTATCTCTCCATCATTACCCAGGCGATGACGTATGCGCTGCTGCTTGCCTTTTTCCGCAACGACATGGGTTTCGGCGGCAACAACGGCCTGACCGATTTCAAGGATATTCTGGGCTTCAACGTGCAGGCCGACGCGACGCGCTCGGCGCTGTTTGCCGCCAGCGCGGTGATGCTGGCACTTGCCGTCTTCGTCACCTGGGCGATCGTCGGCTCAAAATACGGCAAGCTCTTGATGGCGGTACGCGATGCCGAGAGCCGCACGCGCTTTCTCGGCTGGCGGGCGGAGAACGTGAAACTGTTCGCCTTCACCGTCTCGGCCGTCATGGCCGGCATAGCCGGCGCGCTCTACGTGCCGCAGGTCGGCATCATCAATCCGGGTGAATTCGAGCCGGCCAATTCGATTGAAGTCGTCGTCTGGGCGGCTGTCGGCGGGCGCGGCACCATTGTCGGGCCGATCATCGGTGCGTTGCTGGTCAATGCCGGAAAATCCTGGTTCACCGGCGTACTGCCGGAGTTCTGGCTGTTTGCACTGGGTGGACTGTTCGTCGCCGTCACGCTTTTGCTGCCCAAGGGCATCATCGGCATGTGGGACAGCTGGCGCGGCAACGCCAAGGCGTTGCGAGCTGCTTCGATTGCCGAGGAAGCCGGCACCGATGCCGATGTCTCGCCGCCGGCGAAAATCGTGCGCAGTGAAGCAAGAAAGCCAGGTGACTGGTCCGCCAGCAACCCCGAACCACAGCCGGCGGAGTGAGCGACCATGTCAAAGTCGAACACGATCCTTTATCTCGACGGCGTCTCGGTCTCCTTCGACGGCTTTCGCGCTATCAACAATCTGTCGCTGGTGCTCGACAAGGGCGAGATGCGCGCCATCATCGGCCCCAACGGCGCCGGCAAGACGACGATGATGGACATCGTCACCGGCAAGACGCGGCCCGACGAGGGCGAAGTGTTCTTCGACGGCCAAGTCGATCTGACCAAGCACGACGAGGCCGAGATCGCCATGATGGGCATTGGCCGTAAATTCCAGAAGCCGACCGTCTTCGAAAGCCACACGATCGAGGAAAACCTGATGCTGGCGCTGAAGGGTCCTCGCTCGATCTTCCCGGCGCTGTTTCACCGCCGCTCGGCCGCCGAGACGCGGCAGATCGATGACATCCTCGGCATCATCCGGCTTGGCGACAAGCGTGACGAACTGGCGGCCAATCTCAGCCATGGGCAAAAGCAGTGGCTGGAGATCGGCATGCTCTTGGCGCAGGACCCGAAACTGCTTCTGGTTGACGAGCCGGTCGCCGGCATGACCGATGCCGAGACCGAGGAAACCGCGCGGCTGCTCAAGGATATCGCCCGCGACCATTCGGTCATCGTCGTCGAGCACGACATGTATTTCGTGCGCGAGCTCGGCGTCAAGGTCACCTGCCTGCATGAAGGCTCGGTGCTCTCGGAAGGCACACTCGATTTCGTGTCGGCCGACGAGCGTGTCGTCGAAGTCTATCTGGGGAGATGAGCATGGTCTGGCGGGTTCAGTTCCATCACTTCGATCTATCGTTTCTCAGGTTCTGGAGACGGCGCTGACATGCTCGAAGTTTCCAATGCCACGCTGCACTACGGCGCCGCCCAGGCGCTGCGCGGCGTATCGCTGAAGGCGGGCGCCGGCAAGATCACCTGCGTGCTCGGCCGCAACGGCGTCGGCAAGACCAGTTTGATGAGATCGATCGTCGGCCACCACCGGCTGACGAGCGGAAGCGTTGCCTTCGAGGGGAAGGCGCTCGACCGGAGCGCGGCGTATGACCGCGCCCGGTCGGGCATCGCATTCGTACCGCAGGGCAGGGAGGTCTTTCCGCTGCTCACCGTGCGGGAGAACCTGGAATCAGGCTTTGCGCCGCTGAGGCGAGCCGACCGCAACATTCCGGCGCATGTCTTCGAATTGTTCCCTGTGCTGAAGCAGATGCTCGGCCGTCGCGGCGGCGATCTTTCCGGCGGCCAGCAGCAACAGCTCGCCATCGGGCGGGCGCTGGTGATGCGGCCGAAACTGCTCGTGCTCGATGAACCGACCGAGGGCATACAGCCGTCGATCATTAAGGACATCGGCCGCGCCATCCGCTATCTGCGCGACCAGGCGGGCATCGCCGTGCTCTTGGTCGAACAATATCTCGATTTCTGCCGCGAGCTCGCCGACGAGGTCAACATCATGGACCGGGGCGTGATCGTCCATACCGGCCCGGCTGAAGATTTAGACCGGGCTGATGTGCGGAAGTTCCTTACCGTCTAGAATTGGCGGTGAACTTCAGTTGGCGATCCGAAGTTCTTGCCAAGTCCAATATTTCTCCATCCGATCACCTGCGTCTCTGGCACGCTCAATATCGCGTGCTAGTCTTTTCCATGGCTTTGTGAGTCGGCCGCTTCCGTATCAGTCTGGTTATCGCAGATCGAGGACCACGGCCAATGCCGGGCAAGTTTCACGCAAGCAAGGCTGCCTAGCTTCCCTCCTGCGATCTCTGTCGTTCAAACGCGTTTGGGCACACAGGCTAAAGGACAGCCATGGAACGTTACGTCGAGGATTACCAGAAGCGGCGGCTTACCGAACGCGTCGACATCATCGCTGCCATCAATATCTTGAGATCACAGGGCTGCGACTACGACGATCTGATCGAGGAGATCACCAAGGTCTTCTATGTCGATCTCGATACCTTCAATGAGATTGTCATGGCGGCCTAGGAGCCGCATTCGTCTCCCCACGATCAGAGGCCGGTGTTGCGCGATTAGCTTGCGCGCCTGAACGGAGACGCGGTGACGCGGTTACGGCCTCCGCGCTTGGCGTCGTAGAGCGCCTTGTCGGCGGCGTTGAGCACCTTGTCGAAGCCGAGGCCTTCCTTGGTGCCGAAAGCAAATCCGGCACTGACGGTGCATATCAGCGAGCCTGTCTCGGTTTCGATGCGGTGCGCGGCGAAAGCTGCCCGTATGGCCTCGGCGGTGGCCTCCACCGTTTCGGGCAAGGTCCGCTTCAGCACCAGCGCGAACTCCTCGCCGCCCATGCGCGCGGCGACGTCGGCCGGGCGGCGATTGCTGGCGAGTTCCCGTGCAAACACCCTCAGCACCTCATCACCGGCGGCGTGGCCGAATTCGTCGTTGATGGCCTTGAAGTTGTCGAGATCGAAGACGACCACCGCCGTGAAGGCGCCGACCGGCGCATCGCCGTGCAGGTCGAACAGGGCGCGGCGGTTGAGCAGGCCGGTCAGCGGGTCGGTCAGGGCATTGTGGCGGTGATGCCGGGCCAAGCGTCCCTGATTCAGGGCCAGGGAAAGCGCTCCAATCCCGGTCATGCTGGCGATGACGATGATGAGGCTCAGTTCCTCGGCCCAGTTGCTTGGCGCATGTCCAAGGACCAGCTTTCCATCCAAGGCTAAAACCATGGCGCAGAGAGCGAAGGATGCGGCCGTGGCAGAATAGAGCGCGGTGATACCGATCGTCAGGGCAGGGGCTTCGTCGCGGCCCTTCCAGTATTCGACCGCCGTTGCGAACAGAAGCAAGGCGGCGAAGGCATTTTCGAACATGAAGCCCAGCCCGTCATAGCCTAGAGCCATGGGAGGCAACGTCACGGCCAGCGAAATGGCGCTGCCAAGTACAGTTCGGGGCACTGGCGAGCCGCCGGTTCTGAACTGGTAGGCCGCGCCTAGCATTGTCGAGAAACCGAGCAGGAGGAAAGCCAGCGTGGCGATGCCCAGCAGGCGCCCGGGCATGTCGATATAGGCGTCATAGACAAAAATATCGCCGACCACGAACACCAGGCTGATCGCCCATGTCAGCAGGAATTTCTCCGAGCGAGCGGTCAGCCACATGCCGAACAATGTCAGGCTCAGGCAGGCCGCGGAAAAACCGACAGCCAGGAGAAGTGAAGTGTAGTCGAGCGACATGCCCCTCGTCCTTGCCCGTGGCGGCCCAGATCTGCGACTGGTCTGGCTGGATTCATGCAGCAAGGAGGTATCGATAAGGTTACGACGGTGGCGAAGATGCCATGATTCCGCTGCGTCAGGGCACCGGTTGACCCTGGTCCACTCGCTTCATCAGTGCCATGGCGCCGAACGGCGCGCGCACCTTGCCCTCGGTGATGAAGTAAACGAACACGTCGCGCGGCTTGACCGGCGCATCGGTGGCGGGGTCGGCGCGCCGCAGGTCGGCCGGCTGCTTGCCTTGCGCCCAGGTCTTTACCCGCGCGGCCCATTCATCGAGGCCTTTCGGCGTATAGCAGTCGGGATTGTCATCGCTGCCGGTCTGCAGCCGGGCGTAGACGAAATCGGCGGTGATGTCGGCGATATCAGGATATTTGGCATGGTCGGCGTAGACGATCGCGGCCTTGTATTTTCGGGCAAGTGCTGCGAATTCCGGCACGACAAAACTGTCGTTGCGGACTTCGAGCGCATGGCGCAGCGCAACGCCGTCCTGCTTTTCCGGGAGCAGCTTCAGGAAGGCTTCGAAATCGTCCGGATCGAATTTCTTGGTCGGTGCGAACTGCCACAGGATCGGCCCGAGCTTTTCGCCGAGCGCCGCCACGCCGGAGCCAAGGAAGCGCATCATCGATTCGCCGGCCTCGCCCAGCACGCGCCGGTTGGTGACGAAGCGGTTGCCCTTCAGCGAATAAACAAAGCCGTCCGGCGCCTCGCTGGCCCATTTGACGAAGGTCGGCTCCTTGAAGCTGGAATAGTAAGTGCCGTTGACCTCGATGCTCGGCACCTGGCGAGTGGCGTAGTTCAACTGCTTGGCCTTGGAAAGCTTGTCGGGATAGAAGGACGTATCCCAGGGTTCGAAGGTCCAGCCGCCCATGCCGGCGCGGATTGTTCCCGATGTGATCATTGTCATCCTCCCAATGCAGAAAAAGATCAGGCCGCGGTGATCTGATCGACGGTTTTGGCCATGTCGACGAGCACCCATCCTGGCCGGTAGGGATTGGGCCGGCGACCCGTTTCGTGGAAACCATAGGCAAGATAGAGCGCAATGTTCCGCTCCATCCTGGCGTTGGTGTAGAGCCGCACTTCTGGCAGACCCCAGAGATGGGTCTGCTCATCCGCGTGTTTCAGCAGCGCAATGCCGAAGCCCTTGCCTTGAAAGTCGGGGGAGACCGCGACGGAGAAGATCATCGCGTGGTCGTCATGTCGCTCCAGCGTGATCAGCCCGGCAAGCTCGCCGCCACTTTCCAGCAACCAGATCTCGCCGCGCACGATGCGCGGTGCATAGTCCTCGGTGACCGGGATCGGCGGCGCGCCGAACAGTGCGATGTAAGGCGCATAGGCCGCTTCCGTCAGCGAGACGACGGTTTGGAGATCACCGGCAAGCGCTCTTCTGATTGTCATTCAAAAGCTCTCCAGAGCTCTCCAGGCGCCAACCGGTCGATCACTCCGCCGCTTCGCGTTTGCCTCCGGGACGTCGCTCCAGAAGCTCCTTGAGGAACTGGCCGGTGTAGCTGCGCTTTTCGCGCACGATGGCTTCCGGCGTGCCGGAGGCGACCAGTTCGCCGCCGCCATCGCCGCCTTCGGGGCCGAGGTCGAGCACCCAGTCCGCGGTTTTTATCACTTCGAGATTGTGCTCGATGACCACCACCGTGTTGCCCTGGTCTACCAGTTCGTGCAGCACTTCCAGCAGTTTGGCAACGTCGTGGAAATGCAGGCCAGTGGTCGGCTCATCCAGGATGTAGAGCGTCTTGCCGGTCGCCTTGCGCGACAGTTCCTTGGCCAGCTTGATGCGCTGCGCCTCGCCGCCGGACAGCGTTGTCGCCTGCTGGCCGATATGGATGTAGCCGAGGCCGACCTGCTTCAGCGTGTCGAGCTTGTCGCGCACGCCGGGCACGGCGGCGAAGAAATCGACGCCTTCCTCGACCGTCATGTCGAGCACGTCGGCGATCGACTTGCCCTTGAACACGACGTCGAGCGTCTCTCTGTTATAGCGCTTGCCGTGACAGACGTCGCAGGTGACGTAGACGTCGGGCAGGAAGTGCATCTCGATCTTGATGACGCCGTCGCCCTGGCAGGCCTCGCAGCGGCCGCCCTTGACGTTGAACGAGAAGCGTCCCGGCTGATAGCCGCGCGCCTTGGCCTCCGGCAGGCCAGCGAACCAGTCGCGGATCGGCGTGAAGGCGCCGGTATAGGTGGCCGGGTTTGAACGCGGTGTGCGGCCGATCGGCGACTGGTCGATGTCGATGACCTTGTCGAGGAATTCGAGGCCCTCGATGCGGTCGTGGTCGGCCGGATGTTCGCGCGAGCCCATGATGCGTCTCGAGGCGGCCTTGAACAGCGTCTCGATCAGGAAGGTCGACTTGCCGCCGCCGGACACGCCAGTGACGGCGGTGAAGGTGCCGAGCGGGATTTCGGCGGTGACGTTCTTCAGATTGTTGCCGCGCGCGCCGACGATCTTGATGCGGCGGTTCTTCTTCGCTTCACGCCGCACGCCGGGCGTCGCCACTTCGAGCGCGCCCGACAGATATTTGCCGGTGATCGAATTGGGATTGGCCATGACCTGCTGCGGCGTGCCCTGGGCGATGATCTCGCCGCCATGGATCCCGGCGGCCGGGCCCATGTCGACGACATAGTCGGCATGCAGGATGGCGTCCTCGTCATGCTCGACGACGATCACCGTGTTGCCGATGTCGCGCAGGTGCTTCAGCGTATCGAGCAGGCGCGCATTGTCGCGCTGGTGCAGACCGATCGACGGCTCGTCCAGCACATAGAGCACGCCGGTCAGGCCGGAGCCGATCTGCGATGCCAGCCGGATGCGCTGGCTCTCGCCGCCCGACAGCGTGCCGGAATTGCGCGACAGCGTCAGATAGTCGAGCCCGACATCGTTGAGGAAGCGCAGCCGTTCACGGATTTCCTTGAGCACACGCACCGCGATTTCGTTCTGCTTGTCGTTGAGCGACGCGGGCAGGTCGGTGAACCACTGGTCGGCCTTGCGGATGGAAAGCTCGGTGACTTCGCCGATGTGCCTGCCGGCGATCTTCACCGCCAGCGACTCGGGCTTCAGCCGATAGCCCTTGCAGACCGGGCAGGGTGTGGCCGACATGAAGCGCTCGATCTCCTCGCGCATCCAGGCGGATTCGGTCTCTTTCCAGCGCCGCTCGAGATTGGGGATGACGCCTTCGAAAGTCTTCGTCGTCTTGTAGGAGCGCAGGCCGTCATCATACTGGAAGGTGATCTCGCGCTCGCCGGTGCCGCGCAGGACGGCTTCCTTGGCCTCTTCGGACAAATCCTTGAACTTGTCGCCGAGCTTGAAGCCATAGGCCTTGCCCAATGCCTCCAGCGTCTGCGCGTAATAGGGCGAGGTCGACTTCGCCCACGGGCTGACGGCGCCGTCGCGCAGCGAGATGTTTTCATCCGGCACGATCAGATTGCCGTCGATGGCGCGCTGGCTGCCGAGACCGTCGCAAGTCGGGCAGGCGCCGAACGGGTTGTTGAACGAGAACAGCCGCGGTTCGATTTCCGGAATGGTGAAGCCGGAGACCGGGCAAGCGAACTTTTCCGAGAACAGGATGCGCTCATGCGTCTCGTTCTTCGACTTGTTGACCGAATCCTCGCCCGTCTGGCTGGAATCGAGCGGCTTGTCGGCGAATTCGGCGACCGCCAGCCCATCGGCCAGCTTCAGCGCCGTTTCTATGGAATCGGCAAGCCGCGTCGCGAGATCGCCGCGCACGACGATGCGGTCTACGACGACATCGAGGTCATGCTTGTACTTCTTGTCCAGCGCCGGCACGTCGGCGATCTCATAGAAGACGCCGTCGACCTTGACGCGCTGAAAGCCCTTCTTCTGCAGTTCCAGCAATTCCTTGCGGTATTCGCCTTTGCGGCCGCGCACCATCGGCGCCAGGATGAACAGGCGCGTGCCTTCCTCGACCGCCAGTACACGGTCGACCATCTGACTGACTGTCTGGCTCTCGATCGGCAGGCCGGTGGCCGGCGAATAGGGGATGCCGACGCGCGCGAACAGAAGCCGCATATAGTCGTAGAT